>WRNN01000375.1 GCA_009776595.1 Clostridiales bacterium | reverse complement strand
GCCGGGTCATACTCCACCGTCATGACGTTCAGCAATAAACTGACCTGAACGTTTTCGACGCCGCGGAGCTTTTTCACCGTCCTTTCAATATAAGCCGAACATGCCGAGCAGGTCATGCCGCTCACGGCAAATTTCTGTTTTATCATTTCGTGACGCGCCTTACTGTGCCGCCTCCGCGCCATAACCGGCTTCTTCGACAGCTTCGATGATCCCCTGCATGCCGGCTATTGCCTCGTCATACTCCACCATCATCGATTCCGCCTCCAGATCCACCTGTACATTCCGGATCCCGTTCAGCTCTTTAACCGCTTTCTCAACGCGGGCCTGGCAGTGCTCGCACTCCATGCCGCTGACCATAAATTTCTGTTTCACAGGATAACCTCCTTTTATAAAGCGGGGCGTGAATCCCCGCCGTTTGAAGATGCATTCAATGTCTCCATACTATCAGATTTTTTCTACAAGGTAAACAGCAAGATGAACACGAATGTAGAAAGCCCTAAAGGCCTGAAAGTTTTTATACAAGGATATAGATTTTTAAATTTTTTGTAGTATGATAGATGGCATGGAGTACATCGGTATCATCAACAGAATAATCGAAGCGGAGCACAGCGCCCAAACTATCGTAGGCGAAACCCGACGTCAAAAGGACAACCTGCCGGAGATCCTCGCGGAAGAAAAACGCAAATTGTCTGAAGAATACCGACAGCAAGCCGACCAGCAGATCAAAGCGTATCGGGAGGAAGAAGAAAAGCAAAGGGACCTCCAATTGGATCGGCTGCGGCAGGAATTGTCGTCCGAACTCGACCGTCTGGACAAACGGGCGGCGTCTATGAAGGAAACCTGGGTTTCCACCCTCTTTGCCAAGGTAATCGGTCATGCTGATTAAGCTGATTAAGTACAGCGCGGTAGCCGCTAAAATACGGGCGATGTACGGCAACCGCCTGCGTGAGGAAGACTTCGCCTATTTGGCGGCATGCAAGAGTGTTTCCGCCGCGACGGCTTTTCTCAAGGCGCACCCCGCCTGGAGCCTGATATTGGACGAAGCCGCGCCGGCGGACATACACCGCGGCCAACTGGAAAGAATGCTTCGCAATTCCCTTCTGGAAGAATACCAGCGTATTTTTCAGTTTCTTACCAGCGAAGACCATCCGCTGATGAAGTATCCTTTGCTGCGCTTTGAAATCGAGCAGATCTTGTCCTTCTTACGCCTGATGCGATCCGGCGCGCCGCAAGAATACCGCTACTCGCCTCCCTCGTTTTTTCAGCAAAAGAGTAAAATCAACTTTCCCGCTTTCAGCCGGTGTACGGATTATACTTCTTTTTTAGAAATTCTTCGCCCTACGGATTTCTACCCGGTCCTCGCGCCACTGGCTTCCCCGTCCGAACCCCTCCCGGCGTATCCAATGGTTGATCATGTCCTGGAATCTTATTTTTTTTCGACCATGTTATCCGCCATTGACCGATACTATCACGGGACGGTGCGCAAGACGCTGGAATCCTCCGTAGCCATGCAGGTAGACATCCTCAATATTATCCACGCCATCAGGCTTCGGCGGTTTTTATCCGACAGGCATGCCGACATTTCCGGTTATCTTATCCCGTTTTATTTCCATATCACGCAGGAATGGATCGGGAAAGTCTATTCGGCGCCGGATGAAGACGCGGTCTCCCTTCTCCTTAGTTCGTCCGATTACCGAAAGGTTTTCGCCAGCTATACGGAGGAAACCATTGAAGAAAACTACTATCGCGCGTTATACGAGTTTAATATCCGGCATATCCGTACGGGCGTGCCAAACGTCTATACGCCGATGGCTTACCTGTATCTCAAAGAAATCGAACTGAAAGATTTGATCACCGTGATTGAGTGCATACGCTACGGCGTATCGCAGGATAAAATGCCTGCGCGTATCGCCGGCGCTTCATCGCGGCACACTATATAAATAAGGAGACGGTTCCATGTCCGTATCGCCGATGAAGTTTATATCCATCGTAGGCCCGCTGGAGGAGTTTGAGCAGGTTGTGCGCTCCTGTATTCTGAATTGGGAGTTTTATCCGGAAAACGCGTCAAAGGCGCTGGGCGCCGTCAGAAAACTGTACCCCTTTGATCAGCAGGATCCCTATACCGACCTCCTGGCGGAAGCCAAACGAATCGCCGGCGTCACCGGACTGGTCCTGGATTATGTCGATTTCATGGATAGCATGCCTTTGGATAGTCAGGCTGCTGAATCCTGCTTTTTAGCGCTTGAAGAACGCTTTGCGCGTTTAGGCAAAGAGCGTCTCGATCTGCAGGAACTGATCCGCTCCAATGAGCTGATCCTTCGTCAGCTTTCCCATTTTCGCGAGGTGAACACTTCCTATCAGAACTTTTTTCAATTCACCTATGTCACCGTTCGTTTCGGGCGTATGCCAAGGGAGTCCTATGATAACTTCCGGCAAACTATGGAGGATCGCCAGGATCTGTTTTTCTTTCCTACCGGCATTGAGACAGAATATGTATACGG
>WRNN01000374.1 GCA_009776595.1 Clostridiales bacterium | reverse complement strand
CTCAGTATCTTGCGGGATGACAATTCATCAATCGCTCTTGCTTCTACTTCCTTACCTTTGATAATCATAGCATCGCCTCCCTCTTTCTATCTGCCCATAAGCAAGCTCGGCAGGAACATGCTGATGGCGGGTACATAGGTGATCAGGAGCAACGCCCCCACCATAGCCAGGATGAAGGGTACCAGCGCCACAGAAAGGCTTTCGATGCTGACGTCGCATACACTGCAGGTTACATAAAGGTTCTGTCCTACCGGCGGGGTGAAGAAACCGATGGCGAGGTTGACGACCATGACAATCCCAAAGAAGACCGGATCCACGCCCAACATGGCCATCATCGGCAGGAAAATAGGCGCCATGATCAGGATCGCCGCATTGGTTTCCATCAGGCAACCCACGATCAGAAGCAGGCCGTTGATCAATAACAGGATAATATACTTGTTATCCGACATACTCATGATCGCCCTGGCAATGGCGTCCGGGATGCGTTCACTGGTCAGCAGCCATCCGAAGAGCGTCGCCGTCGCCACGATAAACATGACCACCGCCGTGTTGACGCCGGCCCGGATCAGGATCTGGTACATATCTTTCAGTTTGAGTTCTTTATAGACGAAGAGGCCGATGATAAAGCCATAAGCGACCGCTACCGCCGCGGCTTCGGTGGGCGTAAATATCCCGCCGTATATGCCGCCCAGGATGATGACGGGCATCAGGAGCGCCCAAATGGCGTCTTTCGTCGCTTTAAGCACTTCCATGATCGAAAACTTCTCTTCGGTCCCTTTATATCCCCGTTTCTTTGAGATCACATAGACAACGAGCATCAACGACAGGCCGACAATGATCCCTGAGCCAAAGCCGCCCANGAACAGCGCACCGATGGAAACGCCCCCTACGACGCCGTAGGTTACCATGGGGATGCTGGGGGGGATGATAACGCCGATGGAACCGGCCGCGGCCGATACTGCGGCGGAGAATCGCAGGTCATAACCCGCTTTGGTCATCGCCGGGATCATGATGCTCCCGATGGCCGCTACCGTTGCGGCGCTGGAACCGGAAATCGCCGCAAAAAACATGCAGGTCAAGATGCATACAATGCCCAGGCCGCCGGTGATGGAACCGACAAGCTTATTGGCCAGGTTGATGAGGCGGCGGGATATGCCCCCCCCCTCCATCAGCGCGCCGGCTAAGGTAAAGAATGGGATCGCCATCAGAGGGAAGGAATCGGTGGCGGTAAACATCCGCTGTGCTACAACCATGAGGCTGATGTTATTGGTAGTTAATACCAGGCCCAGGATCGACGAAAGCCCCAGAACGATGGAGATGGGGATATTGATGATCATCAATACAGCAAAACTGACAAAGAGTATCGTACCCACAATCAATCCCTCGCTTCCGTGACGGCGTCATTTTTCGTAAACAGCGACTGGATAAAACGAACCGCCATTAAGAACGTCCCGACAGGGATGGCGGAGTAAGCCCACCACATGGGTATCCGCATAGCCGGGGAAATCTGATTACGCAAAAACTGCAGCTGTACAATGCTAAAGCTCACGTACATCACCAGAAGGCAGAAGATAACCACAATGAGTATCCGGATATATTTGGCAAATTGCTGGATCTTTTTCGGGAGAAGACCGATCACGATCGAAATCCCGGCGTGGGCGCCCCTTTTCACGCCAATGGCTGAGCCTACGAAGGTCACCCATACCATGAGATAACGGGACAATTCCTCGGACCAGGGAAGGGAGCCTTTGATGACAAACCTGAAGAATACCTGTAAAATGGTCACGATCGTCATAATCGCCACTAGCGGCGCAACGATAATTTCTTCGATATTATTGACAAGCTTCTTTACCATTCCCATGTGTTCCCTCCACTACTACAATATTCGGGGTTTATCACAGACCCGACTCGTTCTGCTACCCGTGACTTCAATCATGGGAAAAGAACTCCCGGGGCGTGCATAGATTCGAATCCTTTGTTGAACGAAGATTCATTCAACGGGGCTTGCTTTACATTATTGCATAATGGATATGCGTTAAAAGACAGGAAAATCGATATCCATATTACTATCTTGTTAATTATACGCTTTTCTGATAGAAGGCGTCCGAACTAGTTTCCGAATTTGTTGTCGAAATCCATTCCGGACGCCTCCTCATCCATTGCAGCATCTAATAAGTTAAACTATTGGCGGCCTGATTCAGGCTATGCTTTATTTTGCAGAAATTTACTTCTGTGCGTCCTGCACCTGCTTAATCAAATCCGCGCCGATTTGGCCTTCGTATTCCGTGTACACCGACTGAACGGCGTCGATAAACACTTGCTTATCAACCGTATTGACTTCCATTCCGGCAGCTTCCAGCTCATCCTTAAGCTTGGTGTTCATCTCGTCCAGAAGGCCTCTCTCGTAATCGCGGGATTCCAAAGCCGCTTCCCGGATGGCGTTCTGTGTCGCCGCGTCAAGGCCGTCAAAGAAGGATTTGGCGATCAGCAGGGGCGCCGGCGCATA
>WRNN01000373.1 GCA_009776595.1 Clostridiales bacterium | reverse complement strand
GAAGAGGCGGTCAAGCGAAGCCTCCTGCTGCTGCATCATCCACTTGGTCGGGATATGAGCTACAGGCGCACGACGGTCTCCACCTGCGGCATTCCCGAGGGTATCCAAAGCATGGCGGATTGGGGCATGGACACGGTGTTGGCGGTGTCTCTCCATGCCGCCGATGATGAGACCCGCAGCAGATTGATGCCTGTCAACCGCCGTTATCCCCTGAGAGAGTTACTGCGTGCCTGCAGAGTGTATCAGGAGAAGAGAGGCGGGCGGATCACATTCGAATACATCATGATCAAGGACGTCAATATGGCGGAGGGGACGGCGGCGAAATTAAGCGTGCTGCTAAAAGGGATACTCTGCCATATCAACCTGATCCCCGTCAATCCGGGTTTCCATCACTTTGCCTGCCCCGATAAGCGCGAGCAGGCGCGTTTTATGCAAGCGCTGCAGAGGGCGGGGCTTGAAGCGGTGATCCGTCAGGAGAGGGGAGAAGATATCCGCGGCGCCTGCGGGCAGCTGGCCGGCTGTGAATAATGCTGTGAATAATTTTGCGGACACTGTTTATTTTCTATTGAAGCCTGCAATAATTATGTTTGACAGCACAATCCGATAGATAAGGACGAAAAAGGATGGGCTGACGGGGATTGAAATTCTGTACTGCGTGTTGCCGCGATTTGCGAATGTGAAGGGATGTGCTCCTATGATTGATTTTCCGAATGTGCATAACGTTACTCCTGTCAGACGCGCCGGTTCCGGCCCCTATGCCGTACCGGACAAAAAAGACCCGAATCCGTTGGAAACGGGCAAAACAGATACTTCCGACGTCGTACAGATCAGCTCCGACGCGGCGATGAAAAGCAAGCTCGGCGGCTTTGCGGCGGAGCTCGCGAAAGAGCAGCAGCGCGTCGATCGCGACAGGATCGCGCAGTTGAAGGAACGGTACGCCGGTGATACTTGCCCGGTGAGCGACGCGGATATCGCCGCCGCTATCGTTGCCCGGATAAAGATGGGCGGATTCGAAAATGAATGAACTGCAATCTTTTCTCAGCGCCACCGAGCGCTGCGTCGCGCAATGCAAAACGATGCTTGGCTTTGAACAAGAGAAGCGCCAGGCATTATTATCCGACGACCTGACCCGCCTGGAAAACATGATCCAGTCGCAACAGGCGGCGATCATGAAGCTGGAAAGCCTGGAGAAACAACGGATAGAAGCCCAGGAGAAGGCAGGCTACCATCAGCTGAGCGCCGAAGAAATCATCGAACTGCTGGACGAAGGGCCGGATAAAGAGGTCCTGACCAGGCAGGTCGGCGAGCTCAAACAAACCCTGGAGGAAATCCGGCATCATAACGATAAAGCCATGGAGATCGCCAGGGCAAATCTGCAGATCGTCAATTCATTNGCNGCAGGTAAAGAACAGAAAGAAAGACAAGGCCTGTACCGGCCCGGCGGCGCCGGCGAATGGCGGACAGTCTCGCCCGGCACTTCCTTTGAAACAAAGATTTAGACAATATCATGAGGGGGAGAGGATTTGAGTTTATTACGCCCCACCTTTATGGGATTTGAGACGGCAAAGCGAAGCATCGAAGTCAACCAAAAAGCGGTAGACATCGTTGCCAACAACTTATCCAACGCGGATACGGCGGGTTATACCCGTCAGAGAGTAGATGTGGCTTCGATTTCGCCTTCAGCCTATACTACGAAAATTACCAGCAGCCGGGTCGGCTTGATGGGCCAGGGCGTNGAAGCCCTGGGCGTGGGCCAGATCAGGGACAGCTTTTTAGATAAGCGTTTCCGCGACGAATACGCGAAAGCGGCGTATCACGGGCAGGCGGCGGAACTGCTCAAAGACGTGCAAGCGGCCTTAGGCGACGGCGGCGATATCACCGACGAATCCGCCCTGCTGGGCGCCATCGCCCGGATCTTCGTCAGCCTGAATGATTATACCTATGAGCCGACTTTGGATTCCCAGGCAAATCTGGTATTGGCGGCGTTCCGGAACTTTACGCAGGTCATGCAGCAGCTCGACGCGAAGCTGACAGGCGTAGCCGAGGCCCAGATACACGACGTAGGGCTGGATGTAAGCCGGATCAACGCCATATTTAGCGAAATCGCTTACTATAATGAAAAGATCAGCCAGGACGCCACCGTGATGGCGGATCCGAACATAGAATACTTCCGTCCGAACGAGCTCCTGGATAAACGAAACCTCCTGCTGGACGAGCTGGCAGGCTACGGCGACCTCAATGTGATTACGCTGGCAAACGGCATGGTCAATGTGGATTTTGGAGGCAAAAGGGCAGTTACGGAGAAGCAGTATGAACTCCTCCGCCTGGATGTAAACCCGGATCAAACCATAGGGATCAAATGGAATGCCACCGGCGCGGAAGTGAACCTGTCCGCCGGCAGCCTAAAGGCAAACCGGGATATCCTGAACGGCAGGGGAAGGAACGTCCAAAACACCTACGAGACCACGATTGAGGGGATTCCCTACTACAGGGACAGGTTGAACTCCC
>WRNN01000372.1 GCA_009776595.1 Clostridiales bacterium | reverse complement strand
CGTCGCGCAGGCGCCGTATCTCCACGGACAGCCCTCCCGCCAGTTGCCCCGCCGCGATAAAGGCGGCCCTCGGGTTGCTGGCCGACACCAGCTCCATCACGGCTTCCGCCTGGCTCAGATCCATTTTTCCATTTAAAAAAGCCCGTTGAGAAAACTCCCCGGGCTCGGCAGGCCGGATAAGCAGCCCCCGCAGCGAAGTTACTGCCTCCAGGAGGCGGCTCATCACCACCATTCCGCCATGACATTGAAGCTCCGCTACATTCTCGCCGGTGAAACTGTGCGGCGCTTCCATTTTCAGCAGCAGCGCCTGATCCAAAAAGGCATCTTCCAAGTACACGCCGCCAAAAGTGAGACTATATCCGGATAANTCCTCTGTTNNACGNCCGCTTTTGCTGCGAAAAACCCGGTTTGCCGCNTCAAAGGCATGGGGCCCGGATAAGCGCAGCGCGCCCATCGCGCCGGTCCCGGGCGCNGTAATCATTGCCGCAATGGTATCCTCNGAAGGATTACTCGTCCTCGTCGGCTGCTCCATCATCGCTATCATCCCGATACCAACCAGAATTGCTCCTTCGGAAGTCACGGTCCTCGCCGCCTCGACTATACCGGCTTCCGCCATTACTGCGGCTTTCGGTGCCCACCGGATAAATCACAAGCCTGCGATACGGTTCTTCCCCCTCGCTTATACTTTTTACATCGGGATCTTTTTCCAATGTTGTATGAATGACTCTTCTTTCCTGCGGATTCATCGGTTCTAAGACTACACGTCTGCCGCTTTTCTTCGCTTTCGCAGCCAGTCGCGTCGCCAGGCGCACCAGCGTTTCTTCTCTTCGCTTCCGATACTCTTCCGCATCCACGATAATCCTTTTCCTGGGGATACTCCTGTCTTTGCCCGCTACAATATTACATAAATATTGCAGGGCGTCCAGCGTCTCCCCCCGTCTTCCGATAATCGCCCCCATTCTTGGGCCATTCAGCGTATAGAGTATATTTTCTTCCTCTTCTTCTTTTCCGATGCTGGCTTCGATTCCCATCAAAGCGGTGACGCCCGTGAGGAAGCGTATCGTGCTATCCGCCGGACTCTGCCCGGCTTCCGGGCTGTCCTCGAGGTTGTCTTCTNTTTCTATTTCCGCTTCAGTGTTACTCTTTTCCTTTTTCCATACCTTTACTTTCGCGTCTCTTGAACCGATGATTCCCCATAAGCCTTTTGACGGCTCGGTAAGGACCTCTATTTCCGCCTCGTCGCGACTGCACTGTAATTCTTCCAAAGCCAGGCGGATAGCTTCTTCCGTGCTCTTTCCTGTTTTCTCTACTGTATAGGTCATGACAACCCTCCTCTATCTCGGCGCGACAACGCTGAACTGCGGAAAAAGAACCGCAAATAAGTAAATTTTCGGCGTTAGGGCGCGCCGGGTATTGCTGTCAATCGTCAAAATCCAGTTCTTTTCCTTTGGTACTCTCTCTCTGTTTGATCCTGCCTCGATTTACTTTCATCTTTTTCTTGCTTGCCGTCCTCTTTCGCTCCGGTTTATAGTCAAAGTCCCCTTGATCCGCTTCTATTGCCAGTTTCTCTGCTTTGGCCTCCCGCGATGCTTTCCTATCCTGCTCCTCTTTTGCTTTAGCGTCCTCCGCCTCCATGTTCGCCTTCATTGTTTCATGGGAACGTTTCACCTGGGCATTGATTACGATCTGCATCAAATAGCCTAAAATATTAAAGACAGACCAGTATATCGCCAGTCCGGCAGCAAAGCCCCTTGTCATAAAGATCATCATGACCGGCATGCCATAGAGCATTACCATGTTCATGGTTTTTGCCTGATCGGTTGTCGGCGGCTGGGCGTCCATCGACTGTTTGGATTGCAGATAGGAAGAAAGTCCAACAATCAAAGGCAGTACAATCCCTGTAGGATCCGGATCAGATAAGTTCGTGATCCAGAAAAAAGTTGCTCCGTCGCCCGCATACTGAAAGTCTCTTAAGGCGCTGAACAAGGCAAACAAGATAGGCATTTGAATCAGCATAGGCAAACAGCCGGATAAGGGATTCACCTTATACTTACGATATAGCGCCTGCATCTCGCGGTTATAGATTTCCGGACTATTTTTATACTGCTGCTCCAGCTTCTTCATCCGGGGCTGCAGAAGGGCCATGGCCCTTGTACTCTTTGCCTGCATCATACTCAGCGGGAACATCAGGACTCTAAGTATAGCCGTAAATAAAATGATCGCCAGACCATAGCTGGGTGATCCTACCGACACCGTAAACTCATAGATGCTTTGGATAAGGCCTGCCAACAATCCCACAATTGAATTCCACAAAATCAGCATGCTGCTTTATAACCATGTTATAATGCAGCAATTCACCTCCTCGTCGTAACGCAATCCGCTTCTTCTTCCGGTACCGGATCGTATCCGCCCGGATAAAAAGGATGGCAGCGGGCAATCCTTTTTACTGCAAGCCATGTCCCTTTGCCCGGGCCGAACCGCTCTATTGCTTCATAGGCATATTTTGAACAGCTCGG
>WRNN01000371.1 GCA_009776595.1 Clostridiales bacterium | reverse complement strand
ATTTCGTATTCCACCGGCACATGGTAGGAATTCGTATACCACTCTTTGTCTGTCACGCCGGGAATGATGCCGTATTTTTCTACATCCAGCTTGGTGAATTTNCCGGAAAGCTGCTCCGCGGGCGTCGCCAGCAGGCTGAAGTTCAATCCATGTTCCTCGCTTGCCCTGTCACAGCGGACGCGCAAGTGGCTGATGATGGAAAGCCCCAGCGCCTGCGCGCCGTCGTCTTCCCCGTGGTGTTTGCCCGTGAGGGCTTTCAGGCACTCCGCAAGACCGATAAAGCCTATGCTCAGCGTACCGTGCCGTATCGCTTTCTCCACCGGGTCATTCGGCTGCAGATCCTCGCTGTCCACATATAAATGCTGCCCCATGAGGAAGGGGAAATCTTTCATTTTCAGATTTTTCTGCACGTCGTAGCGATTCAGCAGCTGCTTGATCGCCAAATCCACAGCATCGTCCAGATAGCGCCAAAAGACTGCGATATTCTTCTCCGCCCGGATCGCCAGCCGCGGAAGGTTGAGGGTGGTGAAAGACAGGTTGCCGCGGCCGTTCGTCACGTCCATACCGAATACATCGCTGATCACCCGGGTCCGGCATCCCATATAAGCCACTTCCTCATCCCGATAAGGCGCGTTAAAGGAAGAGTCCTGAAAGGAAAAATTCGGGAAGAGCCTGGAGCAGGCAACTTTCATACTCAGAAGAAATAAATCATAGTTGGGATCGTCGGCTTCAAAATTCACCCCGTCTTTGACCTTGAAGCAGGTATTGGGAAAGAGCGGCGTCTCCCCTTTGCCCAGGCCTTTTTCGTAGGCCAGGAGGAATTTTTCCGTGACCATACGGCCGTTCCAGGAAATATCCGTGCCAAAATTGACGCTGGAGAAAGGCACCTGCGCGCCTGCCCGGCTGTGCATCGTATTCAGGTTATAGATGAAGCCTTCCATCGCCTGGTAGGTTTCTTCCTCCGTCCGTTCCATCGCCACTTCGGCAAGCTTATCCGGGTCGGCCTCCAGCCCCATCTTCTCCAGATCGGTTCGCAGCAGCCTCTTTTGGCGCTCGTACTCCATCTCTACGTAGCGGCCTAAATCCCTGTCGAAGTAGGCGAAAGACTGACCGCCGTGCATGTCGTTCTGGTTGCTTTGCAGAATGATGGCAGCCAAAGCCGCGGCAGTCTTGATCCCCTTTGGCGGCCGGATATAGCCGTGTCCGTTGTTAAAGCCGTCCCGCAGAAGCTTATCCAAAGGGATCTGCAGACAGGTCAGCGTCTTGCCGTACCAGGACAGATCATGGATATAGATATCCCCGTCGATATGCGCCGCCGCTTCATCCGGCGCCAGCACACGCTTCAGATAATAATTCTTGGAAGCCGCCTCGGAAATCTGCAGAACCTTTGCCGAAGGGGAATTGCCGACATTGGCGTTGTCCCTGTTGGTCTCTTTGAGGATTTCCGCCACGGCGTCCATCAGCTCGGTTCTGCCTTCGCGGATCATGGAGCGCTTTTCACGGTAAAGGATGTACGCCTTAGCCGTTTTGGCATGGCCCTGCTCGATGAGGGTTTTCTCAACAATATCCTGAATTTCTTCTACGGAATGGGTATAGTCCTCTGGCGACTTGTTCAGTTCCCTGAGCACGGCCAGCGTGACCTCCATGGCTGTCTGCCGGTCCTCGCCCCCTACCGACTGTGCAGCTTTAAAAATGGCGTCCGTGATCTTCGTCTCATTAAACGGCACGATCCGGTCGTCCCTTTTGAGAATCTGGGTGAGCATTGTCGTCCCTCCCTATTTTGTTTGATTACACGATTTCCGCATTGCGCTCCCGCGTAAGTAAATCCTGGATTTCCTGAAGGAATGTATGGATGTCCTTAAATTCGCGGTACACGCTGGCAAACCTGACATAGGCCACCTTGTCGATTTCTTTTAAACGCTCCATGACTTTTTCGCCGATCAGGATCGTCGGGAACTCCCTCGACCCGGAGGTCTGCCGGAACTCCCGCTCGATCTCCTCCGACGTCTGCTCCAGCAGTTCCATGGAAACAGGGCGCTTCTCGCAAGCCCGAAGCATGCCGCTCAGGATCTTCTGCGGATCGAAACGCTGCCTGCTGCCGTCTTTCTTAATCACCCACAAATGCACTTCCTCAAGACGCTCGAAGGTGGTGAACCTCTGCTGACAGGAAATGCACTCCCGGCGACGGCGGATGACATTGCCGTCTTCGCTGTCCCTGGTCTCTAAAACTTTAGAATCATCATGTCCGCAAAACGGGCAGTACAAGGTATTTCCTCCCCTTCCTCATGATAAAGCTTCCGCAGCCAAAGATCTGCTTAAGCTGTATATCCCCACTCTGCGTAAGGCCTTATGTCCTTCGTATAGTGTCTTTAGTAATAATAGCAACTAGATATAGCATTGTCAATGCTTAATGATGAATAAACATGCGAAGAAATTTTCGCAGGAAAAGGCATAATTCGCTTGCATTTCCGGACAGGATTTAGTATACTTCTTTGGTGACTGTTATTCCGGAAGAAGGTGTT
>WRNN01000370.1 GCA_009776595.1 Clostridiales bacterium | reverse complement strand
GCCGGTTTGCTCCTGCCTGACAGAGCCTTTTCTCCGCAGGAAAACAGATATCTGACGATGCGTCCGGCTTTGCGCTTGCAAAGCGTACTCAAGGCCGAATATATGAGCCGAATCGAAGAATATGTTACCGACCAGTTCCCCTGGAGGGACAGGTGGGTTTCCTTCAAAGCCTTATGTCAGCGGCTGTCGGGCCAAAAAGAAAACAACGGGGTCTATTTCGCTGCGGACGGATATCTGATCGGCAAACCCGTGGAAGCGCCGGAGGAAATCGCGGCGGGCAATCTGGCTTCGGTCCTGGCGCTGGCAGACGCAGGCTATGACGTGGCTTTACTGGTCAGCCCCATGGCTGCGGAAGTTTTGCGGGACAAGCTGCCCGCGCTGGCCTATACGCCTGTGCAGGCGGAGCTGATGGAGCGGCTCAGGCAGGAAGCNCCGGCTATCCTTGTGGATGTGGGATCCAGCCTGCGTCGCGCCGCTGACGACGGAGAGCAGGTATACTACCGCAGCGACCATCATTGGACTACGGCGGGGGCGTATGCGGCCTATAGGGACTATATGACATGGCTGGGCTGGGAAGCCCTGCCCCGGGAAGCCTATGAAGAAAAGGTGGTTTCAGCGAATTTCTACGGCTCCCTTTGGTCGAAAAACAGCCTTCCCGGAACCCCGCCGGACGAAATACGCGCTTTCCTTCCGCGGGAAGGCGCCGGCACCGACCCTATTTGGATTGTCCCGGAGTATGAAGTGGAATATGTTGACGGCGGCGATATTTGGCAGGTTTCTTCCGTCTATCAGCCGGAATATCTGGAGCAGAAGGATCAGTATGCCTATTTTCTCGGCCGGAACTGCCCCTTGACCGTGATCCGCAGAACAGACGCCGCTACGGGAAAGAAACTCCTGTTATTTAAGGACTCCTATGCCCACTGCTTCGTGCCGTTTCTGCTGCCTTATTTTGACGAAATCCATCTGGTCGATCTTCGCTACTGGAAACAAAACCCCATAAATTATCTGGAGGAACAGGAGATCCGGCAGATCCTGTTCCTCTATAACGCGGACAGTTTCATCAGCGACCGCTCCATCAGTCAGGTTGGCGCTTATACGAATCGCTGACCTGTTTGGGGTATGGATGCAGCTCATCTGAGATACTGGTCGATCAGGCTGTTGATATAAGCCGTGGTTTCCGTTTGGGAAAGCGCGTGATTCAGCGGGATATAATCGGTCATATATTCGTATAGCAGATTGCCTAAGCCTTTGTTCTCGATGTAGAAGTTGTGATCGATCATGGTTGCGCCGCCTCTTTTTCCATCGTCGAACGAAAAGGACACCCCTTCATCCCGGTAGACGGCAGCGGCGTGCCTGCCTTTCAGGATTTGCTTATCCGTAATGTAAAGGCTGTAGGCGTTATCGGTATCGCTGTTACGGTCGCGGACGTATTCCAGGGTCATGCGGAGTTCCTCTTTATTCATCAGCGGCAGACCTGTTGCGGGATTGGTCAGCAGACCGGTTTTCACCATGGCCAGCAAACCGTCTTTGGAGCAGATATCTGTAATCGGATGGCAGAAAGAAGCCTGGCGGTATACGTTTGCGGCGGAAGCCAAGGCTTCGGCGGCCCGCCTTTCTTCCCCCTCGCTGCGCGCCAGCAGGCTGCTGTACGCGTCTTCGGAAATGCAGGAAAAAGGAAGGTCAGACTGAAGGGTACACACAGGATGATCCTGGCTTTTGTCCGCATAGAAATCCAGACTCTGATTCAAATAGCGGATATCCGAAAAGTCTTTCGGNTAGAATTGGCGGAGGTCAAAATAACGGTTTGTCAGGAACTCATGNTATAGNGGGTTACCAAAATGTAAACACTCGATCCTTCCGGTTTCCCGTATGGAGAGGAGNTAGTTGTCCGTCCCGAACAGCCCGTTTTCGCTGTCAAATGCCGTGCTGAAATAGACCATCCGCCCGAGGATTTGTTTTGTCTGTTCAGANTGGTCTTCATCGGAATAAAATAGCGAATAGTTTTCGTGTTTCAGTAGCGGTAATANCGTAAATAACGTCTGCAGGCTTCCNGCATGGTCCTTTTCGGGCAGGGAAACCAGGTGCTCTATCGACGCTTTCGGCGCGCGTTGAATCAGCTCGTCAATGAAGTCAGCCAGCCAGAAAAAATGCGGTTGACCGATGCCATGAATGATCTTCAGGGAACAGCGGAAATTCGGCGCTTTCACGTTCGCCAGCATATGTTCAAATAGCTTGTTGATCGGGATGAGATGCCTGTCCTGATTGAAATATAAGACGTCCCCGCCGGAATCATCCCCTTCCGGCAAGCCGCTGCCGCCGAACACCAGGCTATCCATCACCTGAAAGATTTTGCTCATCGGCTTATGCTTGATGTAGCGCCGGAGTATCGCGTAGAATTCCTGTTCTTCCGTCTCAGACAAGCGCAAGGCGGAAGAGATGGCTTCTTCCGCGGAGCGGGGCATCGCCACCTCGCCGCGCAGATATCGGTAGAAGGTCGTCAGGGGGATCTCGCATTGTTGAGCCAGCGC
>WRNN01000369.1 GCA_009776595.1 Clostridiales bacterium | reverse complement strand
GAGCCTGTATCCTCTCTCGACGTGTCCGTCCAGGCAAGAATTATCAATCTGATGATCGAACTGCAGCATAAGCTGGGGCTGTCGTATTTGTTTATTTCTCACGACCTGAGCGTGGTGCGGCATATATCCAAGCGTATCGCCATTATGTATTTAGGCCAGATCGTAGAAACAGCAGATACCGCGGATATTTTCGCCAACGCGATGCATCCCTATTCTATCGCGCTGCTTTCCGCGATACCCCGCGTCAAGACCTCGACAAAGATGTCCCGGATCGTTCTGAAAGGGGATGTGCCGAGTCCGCTGAACCCCAAGCCTGGCTGCCGTTTCGCGCCGCGCTGCTGGATGGCGCAAAAAGACTGTGCGGATACCAACCAGGAGCTGACCGAGGTCGAACCGGGCCATCTTGTTTTCTGTAAATACGCCGCCGAATCCCAGCACATCGCGAAAGAGGTGCAGGCAGTCAGAACGCAATAACACTGAAAACAACAGAATCGAACAGGGCGCCCTCTACGTCATCAGCCGTTCAATTTCTTTTTGCCTTCGCGTGTATCCGGGCATAACGGCGAAAAAGCAAACCAGAGCCATTGTAAGCGGGAGGAGACCCGATAGTATAGCCATGGAGTAGTTGGACCGGGCTACAACCGCGCCGCCTACGAGCGGGCCGACATATAGACCAAGATCTGTGCCGCCAAAGAGTGTGTTGCTTGCGACAGCGCGGCGGCGCGGCGTTTCGGTCTGTACGCATAATGCGTTTAAGCCCGGCTGGACAAAGCCGCTTCCCAAAGCCGAAAACACCGCGCCGATCAAGACGATAGGCAGTGTTCTGCTATTAGAAATCACCACAAGCGCAAGCCCAATCATTGCCATTCCCGCAGGAAGTATTTTCTTCATGCTGTAATGATCCATGATATAACCGCTCATCGGCCTTGTGCACACCATAACGATAGCGGATACGGTTGAAAATAAACCAATATTGGGAATGCCTGCCTGGTGGGCAAAGGCGTCAAGAAAGCTTCGATATCCCGAGGTCGATATATTGATCAGAATCACGACTATAGTTATTGGTATGGTGTGCAGAGAAATGATATTCTTGTACCAAGCTCCGGTAGTTTCCGTTTCTTCTTTCTTTTCTTTCTTGTAGGGTAGCATGAGGAGCGGAATGACAGCAAAGGCTAATATACACGCGGCAAAGAAGAAAGCAAGTTGATAACCGTATGTGACGCCCTCAAGTCCGGGCTTTAGCCCGGGACCCCTATCCCGTATCCATATCCCTATATTCGGCGCTATCGCTTGCATAATAGTGCCGCCGAGCCCATACATCGCAATACCGGAGGCTAGCCTTTCCTGTGGCAGGCTATCTGCAGCAATTGTCATGGTCAGGGAACCCATGAAAGCGTATTGTATTCCCTGAATGATGCGAAAAGTTGTAAAGGCGGCTGCAGTGTTAAACAGCGCATAGCCCAGATTGGCAATTCCACCGGTAAAATATACGGCGATTAGTAAGTTTCGCTTGTTCAGCTTTGTTTGTAGCGGTCCGGTAACGGGTCGCATGGCGAGCGAAACTCCATAATACAAGCCAACGAGGTTCCCCATTGCCACTTCGCTCACACCGAGCGCTTCTGTAGCATATCTGGCAATCAATATGTTGACAGAGCCTTGGGAAAGCGACAAAAATGCCTGTGCTATAAAAACACAAATAAAAGTCCTATTCCATATGGTCAGTTTTGTTGCGCCCTGCCCATTGGAGTTGCGTTCATCCATTATCCTATTCCTCTTCTATATGTACTGTATGTATCCTGGCTCAAGACAGGGGATCAAAGTTCCTGAGCGGGTATATACCGGAGAGATTGACATAGCCGGCAAAGCGACTCTTGCCGCCGCCTTTGTCCAGATGGATATAAGAACCGTCGTGGGAAATACCGTAGTTATACGCACAGTTATATCCTGTGCGCAGATTGCGAAACATCGTATCCATGCCGCCTGACCATTTTTGCTCCACCCACGTCATACAGTACAGGTTATCCCTGAACTTGATGTATTCGCAGGGGGAACTCCAAACGGCGCTGCCCGCGCGGTTTCCGGGACTGCCGGGGGCGTCGTTGGTGATAATCGTCCAGGAATACGAGTGCGGCGCGTTATAGAAATGAACAGAACTCATATTATCCGACCAGTACTGCGTATAGGCGCGCCCCAGCAATTCATCCGTGAAGCCATGGCGGAATATGCGCATGGACGATACGCCTTCTGTCTCGATCACCCCAAAATGGTAATGCGGTTCCGGGTCGCGCAGCGTATACTTTGTTCCCATCTTTGTGGAAATACAGGTAGCGCAGCCATTTTTAAAATCAAAGGCAAAGACAAAATGCGCCGGCCAATCCAATCCGGAGCGGAAAAAGGCAAAAATAACAAAGTCTTCATCCAATTCAGTGGCCCGGTATTGTTCAAGCCGCCACATTTCACTTTCCTTCGGGATGCGGTATTCCAGCTCCGTTACGGATCGGAAGCGCATTTCCACGACTAAACCATCGTCTCCGC
>WRNN01000368.1 GCA_009776595.1 Clostridiales bacterium | reverse complement strand
GGGTTCAAGACATGCGGCGAATGTGCCGAAGTGCCATGCCAGCTTTTTTATGATTGGAAGGACCCGTCTATGTCCGACGAGGAACACAGGCAGGCTGTCGCTACAAATGTGTCGTTTTTGAATGATTTGAAATCAACGGAAGGTGCTTCCAACGATAAAAATGGAACTGCCGCCGAATAATCGAATCAGCAAGACAGGAGGCGGATGTATGGCGGGCGCGTTTGATTTCAAGAAGGAATATAGGGATTTGTACTCGCCCAAAGNAACGCCAAGTCTGATTGATGTCCCGGAAATGGTTTTCATTATGGTTGACGGAAAGGGCAATCCGAACACGAGCGAGGAATACCAATCAGCCGTGGAAATGCTGTACGGTCTTTCCTATGCGATCAAAATGAGCAAAAAGAATGGGGTACCGCCGGCAGGCTACTTTGACTTTGTTGTACCACCGCTTGAAGGTTTGTGGTGGCTCAGTGACGGCTCTGAGGCTTGGTATGCAGANAAAGATAAATACTGTTGGACTTCGATGATTCGCCAACCGGAATTTGTCGATGCCTCCGTGTTTGAAACCGCCAGGACAGAACTGGCAAAGAAAAAGCCAACCCTTGATTTCTCGCGAGCACGGCTTGAGACGTATGCCGAAGGTCTTTGCGTCCAAATGATGCACATCGGTTCCTATGACGATGAGCCGAAAACCATCGCAGCTATCACACAGTATATGGCGGATAACGGCTGCATCAGCGATACAGGCGATAAACGCCGACATCACGAGATTTATCTCTCCGACCCACGTAAGGTTGCGCCGGAGAAAATACGAACCATTATCCGTCACCCGGTTACCAGATGAAAGATCATTGGCAGGTTCGCCTTTCGGCGGTTTCTTTACGTACGTGTTTGTCCTTGCAGCAGGACCAGCGGCGAGGCCTTCCCGATGCGTCGCAGCATCACCAGGGCAAGCAGCATCGTGAGCAGGAGTTCGCCTGCTACACAGCCGACGATCACCGGCGCCGGTATCGACGGATTGACAGCATAATCCCTGAGCGCCAGCATGGCGTTGGTCCGCCCGATCGTCCTGACCGTATAAACCCATGCGGCGGCGATGCCGACCGACACAGAAACTGCAGCGACGGTCATCAGCGGCAGGAGCAGCGCACGGGCGGCGGCTTTCGGCGGCGCTCCCAGCGCCCGCAGTATGGCGTACTCCTTCTTTTTACGCCCGATAAACAAGAATACGACAAAGCCGGTGGCAAAACTTACCGCAAGGGAAAACACGGCGATATTGATGGCGGAGAGCCATCCTGCCAGGCGGTACGCTTCCTGCATGGCGGGCCAGCCCTTGTCATTAAAGATCAGNCTGAGCCCCATTTCCTCAAACAGCGGTTCCGCTACTTCGAGGAAATGCGGCGTGTTCCACGCGCTGTCGAGCATGAAGCTGAACTCAGCCGGAGAATACAGGTGATCGTTCAATTCGCCTTCGTCTACCGGGAGTAAGGATAGCGGCACAAATACCGTGTTCACCGAATAGCTCCAGTTGGGATTTTTACTTTGCCTGACCTTCGTATCGGCATCCGCGTAGATCCCGACGATCTCCAAAGTGACCGTCTTTACCGGAGGGCTATAGCGCTGCCATGTGGCGGCCACGGCGCCGAGCCCCTTGTACTGTTCAAACAAGGCTGCGCCCAGGTGCAACTTCAGCGTGTCGCCCACATCAAGGTTATAAGCCCCGGCAATCTCGCGGCTGACGACGCAAACCGCCGCGCCGTTTTCGCTGTCTTCCGGCGCAAGGGCGCGCCCCTCGGTGATGTACATATTCCCCTCGGAAAATCGAAGGATCGTATCCATATTCTCCGTATACACCACGTCGAAGGTATGGTCGTCGGCGTCGGTGATCTCGATCAGCTCACGCAGCGGCGCGTATGCCTCCTGCGCCAGATAGTCGTCCGGCTCGCCCTCCAGCGGCCAGACGGCGGCGCACAGGGGGTCGGTCAGGGAGTCGCTCAGGTAGAAAAAAGGCAGGAGGTCGTAGCCGGGCGGCTTGATAAACTGATCAGGGATCATTTGATTATAACGAAGGACAAAGACGTATCGCTGTCCCGGCGTCAGCGTGGCCAGGAAATCGGTATTGTAAGGATAGTAGGGCCGATAATAGGTAAACGGCGTTTTGTTCGGAATACCGCCTTGAAGGCTGTAGAATGTCAGCAGCGGGCTGCTTAGCGCGGCGACCTCCAGACGGTCGGAACTGATCGGATATTGCCAGCGTTCGGTCAATAAGCGGCAATCCTCAAGGAAAAAAGTGTTGTACCCCAGATCAAATACAGTGGGGTCATAAAACTGCGTTGACAGGATCGAGGTTTTTGTCAAGGTTGCTTCGACGAGAGTTCGCCCGGTATAGTGCCAAAAAGGCGCGCCTTCATAGAGCCGGTAGTAGTCGTCTGATACGCCGGCCGTCATGTAGCGTCTGTCGGACGCAGCGATGTGGGGCAGGCGCAGGATCGTATTCATCTGCTCCCCCGTGACCGGCGTATAGTGCGCGTCCGC
>WRNN01000367.1 GCA_009776595.1 Clostridiales bacterium | reverse complement strand
ACCGCCGCCGATCGTCAGCGATGTGACAACGGGATTGGATAAGCTGTTCGGGTACGTATCGGTAATCGTGATGACATTCTTCTCGCCGATGGCGTCCGGCAAAGACACGCTGATCGTATAATCCAATTCTCCGCCGGGCGTATAAGCCGCGATGTCCGCGTCTTTCAGGAAATCATCCTGCCCAACTTCTTCGTCGTCCTTGCCCCCCAGTTCTCCGTCATACTCGATCTCCGCATAGTTTCTGATCGTACCTGTGGCAGTCGCGTTTACCGTAAAGCTCAGCTTCCATACCAGCACTTTGCCCGCGTCGCCGCTGAAGTTGTAACCATTATTTCCCCTGTCGAGCGTTACCGTTATCGTTCCGGTACCGGTGCTCAGCGCATACCCGCCTGTGCCGGCGTTTATCGTACTCCCGCCGATCGTTAGCGAAGTCATCGTGGCGCCCGATAAACTATCCGGATAGTAATCCGTGATCGAGATGGCGTCCTTATCACCGATATCCTCCGGCAGCGTTACGCTGATCGTGTAGCTCAGCGGCTTGCCTGCCTGATAGACCGTCTCGTCCGCATCCTTTTGGAAGTTAGATTGATCTATGCTTTCCTCATCCTGCCCGCCGAGCAAGCCATCAAACAGTGCGACGGCGCTGTTCGTTATCTCACCGGTTACCCCGGCGGCTACCGTAAAGCTTACCGTAAGCACTACCTCTTCATCGCCATAGCCGTCCAGGTCGGCGAGGATCGCTACCGTCAGGACGCCTTCGTTCCCGTTCACGGCGTCATTGACACTATAACCCGTTCCCGCCGTCAGGCCCTGGCCGCCGACACTAAGGTTCGCGCTGCCCGGCACATAGCTCAGCTTATCTGCGGGATAGGTATCCACAATGCGGATATCGTCGTACAGTGCCATAGTTTTTGGCAGTGTCAGGCGCATCGTGTATTCCAGCGTCTCACCTGCGGCGTAGGAAATGGCGTTTGCTTTTTTGCTAAAAGGAAAACCTCGTATCACTGTGATATCATAGTAATGGGTGATATCCGTCCCTTGCTGGCTTATCACCGATGTGTAGATGTGGTTCTCACCGATTTCCAGCGTGACTTCCCTGGCTGTGTTGCCCCGGAAATCGCTGCTGCGCATTAAGAACCTTCTGCCGTCGGCGGTCATCTTGATGTCGCTGACGCTCCCATCCTCATACGTACTCTCATTTAGTATGCTTCCTTTGCTCAGCGGCACATAGATGGTCGCTTTGTACGGGTTCGTTTCCGTACCCTCGCCGTCTTCCGCAGGATAGGTGCTTTGTCCTGCCAGGCTCTCCATGAAGATTTCCAGGTCGGAAGGCGGTCCGATTATTTCCAATCGGTAATAATCAACAGTCGGCTCATAGCCATAGTCTTCCACATACTTCGCGTAAAGCGTGGTCTTGCTCCCGGGCGGCGTCGGTACCGGATACCTGCTCGGATCGATCACCTCTACCACGCCAAAACTGTCATTTGCTGTGCAGTAGACACTCGCGATGAGGTTCGCGTCGTTAAACTTGTCCGGACCATCGGTAGCCGCATAGAGAAGCTTAATCATTCCGCGAATACCGGGTCTCATATCCACGTAATATTCTGTCTCTCCGGGCCGAAGCTGGACAAAGCGCTCTGTGGGATTGTTGATATCATCGCTCAAGGGCATGATGGGGGCAAAGCCTCCCGCCACAGCTGACAGCGCTTGGGGATTGGCATATATTGGGAATTCGTAGGCCACACTACTCCCCTGGCCCAATCCTTCCCGAATGGCAACATCGTAATACCGGAAGTTTTCGCCATTGCCTGAGGTCACCAGAATATAGGCATGCACTTCTTCCTTCCATGCACTATTGTCATCTTTTCTGTTAATCCCGCTTACCGCGTTTTTATAGGAAAAGTCTTCATATAATGTGAGAACCGCGTCCTCCCCTACATCGATCATTTCGCGGCTGATCACGGCGAGCGCCTCTTCCGCAGGCAGCTCTATGGTCAATTCATAAGGCCTCACCGAGTAGAAACCGATTTTGCTCTCCGGATCGGCCGGCCAGCCTTGGGCCGGCATAACGCTTACGCCCGCGACGGAAACTAAATCCGTGTTGGGGACAGGCAGCTTTTCTTTTGACAGTTCTGTTATTTCTTCCAATTGTATTTCTATCCGCTCCAGCGGCAGGATACCTACGTTGCCATGTTCGTCGCAGGCATAGAACCCGTGTTCTTCCAGATTCACTGTCCCATAAAGCAAGTACCCGTGTTCATAATTTTCATTATAATATTCCCAAACACGCTCCCTGGCGCGGATTGTTTGCGCATCGTTGACCGCTGCCGGCGACCGCGCATCGTTGACCGCTGCCGGCGACCCGAACGAAGCGGGAACGCCTGCCGGCGCGATCGTTTCCCGGAAACCGCCTACCCAGAGGTTGGCCTGATCCAGGCTGACGTCGATTGCTGTCGTATTATAGCCGAAGGAAAATTCGCCATTCTCGTCACAGACATACCATCCTGTTTCGCTGCCATACTGGTTGGCAAAGTATCC
>WRNN01000366.1 GCA_009776595.1 Clostridiales bacterium | reverse complement strand
AACACGATCATTAGGGAAGGCTACGGCATTTTACCTAAGGGTTTCACTACTTATGCCTACAACAGGCTGTTCAGTTCCCCCCGCGATATCCTTCAGGCCTACAAGATGACCATCTATTACACGCTTGTGGGCACCTCGATCGGCCTTTTCATGATTACCCTTACGGCCTATGTCATATCCCGCCCGGAATTTAAATACCGCAACACTGTGTCCTTCCTGATTTACTTTACCAATATCTTCGGCGGAGGCATGGTCCCCTGGTTCCTGATGTATTCCAGTGTCCTGGGCCTCAGGGGCAAGCCAATGGCGATATGGTTCCCCGCGCTGATGAGTCCGTTTTTGGTGATCATTATGCGCACGTTTATCCGGGAGACGGTACCGGACGCGATAACCGAATCTGCCAAGATCGACGGCGCCGGGCATATTACGATTTTTACCCGCATCGTCCTGCCTGTCATAGGGCCCGGTTTAGCCACCGTCGGCCTGTTTTTGGCGCTCGGCTACTGGAACGACTGGTACCGCGCCTCGATGTTCAGCATAGATCCCTCTACCTGGTCGCTTCAGTTCTATCTCTACAACATGCTAAACGCACAGCAGGCAATGCTGCGGCTGGCGCAGGACGCCCGTATCAGTATCGGCGATATGCCGGGCGAGACCATCAAGATGGCGATGGCGGTAATCGCCACGGGGCCGGTGTTGTTATTCTATCCCTTTGTTCAGCGATATTTTATCAGCGGGATTACCATCGGCGCGGTGAAGGGTTGAGCCCCATTTGGATTCACCCAAGGGGATGCCGCTTCGCCTGGTTGTGGGCGGCAGCCCATGTTAATACTTGATATACAGCAATGTATATAACTTCAAAGGAGGAGAGTGACACATGAAAAAAAAGATAATAGCGCTGGCCCTGTTCATTGTGATGCTGTTATCCTTGCTTGCCGGCTGCGGCGGCGGAGGCGGGGGCGGAGGCAGTAACACGGGCAACAACACGAGCGGCGGCAGCACAGGCGATCTTGATTATGTCGAGATGACCTGGTTGTTTATCGGCGATCCGCCCGGCGACGCCCAGATGGTGCAGGACGCCATCAACGAAAAACTCATGGAAAAACTGAACTGCAGAATTAATATTCAAATGACGTCATGGACGGATTGGGACACGAGGCTCCGAAACGAGCTGATCGCCGGCAACGTCGATGTGTGCTACACCGCCAGTTGGCTGAACTATGTGATCTACGCCAATGAGGGCGCTTTCATGGCCTTGGACGACATCCTGCCGTCCGCCGCGCCCGACCTGTACAACGCGCTCGAACCGCAGCTCAACATGATGAAGGTCAAGGGCCAGTATTACGCGCTGCCTAATCTCTGGCCCGAATACGTGACGCTGGGGATCATGTATCGGGAAGACCTTCGTAAGAAGCTAAACCTGCCGGTACCCAACTCGATGGAAAATATGGAAACCTACCTGTTGGGCATACAACAATACGACCCGGAACAAACCCTCATCAGCTACGGCCCCCAGCCGCCTACGACCATACAAAACTATTTCCGCGCTTTCGACCATTTAAATATGAAGTATAACTGGATAAGCTTAGGCTATGGCCTTTGGTACGACAACGACAACCCGTCCAAGACAGTGGATTATTGGTACTCCCAGGACTTCATCGACGACTGCAAGCTGATGAAGAAATGGGCAGATTTGGGTTTCTGGTCCAGAAGCGCCCTGTCCGACACCAACCTGCCGGAGTTCGTGCTGGAAACCGGGCTATCGGTCGCGACCTGGACGAACCCCAACAGGTTTACCGAAGCCATTGCGCGCGTGGAGCGGGATTACCCGGATTGGGAAGTAGGGTTCTTCGCTTTCGGCGAATGTAACGGAGGCGGCATTTGGCCGGCGCACGCCAGGCAGAACGCCACAGCTATCGCAAGTACCTGCAAGAACCCCGAAAGGGCCCTTCAAGCCGTCGAGTATATCATGCTTGACGAGGAAATGCATAACCTGTTCCATTACGGCATCGAAGGACTTCACTACGAAGTAAGGGACGGCAACTACTACAGCCTCTCCCCCGTCGGCGCGACCGAGCCTTTCAAATACGAGGGCTTCAACAGTTGGAACCTTCGCAACGGCGAATTTAAGATTCCTTTGTCAACCGACAAAATCCTGCTGGATACATGGGATCGCCTGGACGCCATCGCAGCAAAGGCCAAGTATCCCCGTGTCAACATACCGGATGGTTTCCAGGAGGACTACAGCGGCTATGAAGCCGAGCGCATCGCGGTGATCAACGTGATGGTGGAATATCTTGCGCCTATCCAAGCCGGCCTCGTCAACGACGTCGAGGCTTCCATCGCCGATTTTCTGCGGCGAGCCGAAGCCGCCGGCCTGCAGAAATGCCGCGAAAGCTACGACCGGCAGTTTAAGGAATATCTGGCGGAGTTCGGTTACGAGTAAAGTTTGGTTACGAAATAAAGTCGGTTATAAATCTTCGTTCAGACTACAGTTGCACAGACTCTGCGCCCGCCGCCTTCACGGCGGCGGGTTTTG
>WRNN01000365.1 GCA_009776595.1 Clostridiales bacterium | reverse complement strand
CAGCAGGCTACCGGCTGGACCTGCGGCCCCACATCGGCGCTGATGGTGCTGGACTGGTTTGGCCTTCGGGGCGATCTGAACGAACAGGATCTGTCGTCTTTGCGCCAGCATCCCAGGCAGACCGGCGCGACGAACCTTCAGCAGATGATCAATATATTTGAAGGATTAACGGCGCTTCATGACGCGGGTATCGGCGAATGGGGCGACTGGGAGATCCTCTCCAGCTATGACTTCCTTCCGCCGGCTGAGGAGGAAGAGGAGCCTTCGGATGAACTGCAGAATCTGATGTCGGTGGAAGAGCTCATGGATGGCTCGTTATTTAAAGATCTCCTGTCCCGCGGCATTCCGATTTTGATCGGCTGGAACAGCTTCGGCGGCCACTGGCAGGTTATCATCGGCTATGACGACATGGGATCGGATGACACGAAGGATCACGTTCTGATCCTGGCGGATCCTTACGATACGACGGATCACTGCAATGACGGATACAATGTGCAGTCCCTCGAACGTTTTGTCTTTGACTGGAGCGCCGGCTTTGATCCTGATTTTGATCANGGTATCTTTGTCGCGGCAGTTCCCTCGGATTGGGAATATGAAGCGGAGACGGGAGAAGGGATCACNGCCTATAAAGAAGGNTACACCGGCGACGCCGGNAACGGCATGAAACAGGCGTATCGTCGCGCGGCAGCGGATTTGGAACGCTATTATCCTTCTACGCCCTGGCGCGGCGACAATGGGCTTGCCGGCGCGGCAACCGGCGGTTATGAGCGGGTTCCCAATGATTTCGTCAATGTTTCTCCGTACTACGCCCATTATAATTTCTATCAATGGAAGAATGGCAAGAGCCCTGTCGGCGACGGGGAACTCATCCTCCTGGAGAACTTCAAGACGCGGCAGCAGACCACCGAGTGGACCTGCGGCCTGACTTCGGCCCTCATGGCAATCGATTGGTTTCATGCCAATCCGGGACTCCCCAAACTGTTAAACGCCGTTGACGACACGCTGTTGATGGGGGTTGCCGGCAAATACGAACTCGATCCGGCGTATCTTATGGACGACAGCTTAACCGAGATCAACCTGGCCCTCCTTCGGGGGGAGGACCGTAAAGCGCCCGGCGCAACCACGCTGGACGATATGATGCATATCTTCGATAGTTTAAATGAAGACGAGCTTTATCTCCAGGCTATCGCCGCCGCCAACGGATGGGATACGCTGAAGAAATGGGCATATCTAAGTACGGACGATCTGGTGAGGCCGCCTCGTGGATGAAGAAGGCGAGGAGCACTATCTGGAGGAAGGCGCCGCGGACGACGGCCTGATCCCCTACTACCTGAGCCTTGGCTATCCTGTATTGATCGGATGGAACGAGTGGGGCGGGCATTGGCAGGTTGTCATCGGCTATGATGACCTGGGTACGGAAGAAACGCCTGACGACGTGCTGATCCTGGCCGATCCCTATGACACCACCGACCATAACCAGGACGGGTATTATCTGGAAAGCTTCGAGCGTCTGGTTTACGGATGGGTCGCCGATTTCGACGAGCGCGGAGAGGAAGTATTCCTGATCCCCTATCTGGTCGATACGGATATTCCCGCAAGCCCGGCGACCGCGCCGGAAGAAACGCTGCACGACATACTCGGCCTGCTCAGCGCGCCAATCATCGTACCCAATGCGGATACGATCGGGGGTTCGGCGTCATTCATCGAGGCAGTCAAAGCTTTTCTGCAGAGTGAGGGTTACACGGCCGGACTGGACTATGCGCTGGACGACGCGGCGGTTCTGCAGGCTTCAGATTCTGATCTGGATTGCAGCATGCAGGGACACGCGACCATGACGCTGCGCGTACGCTGCGGTCAGGAGATGGCGACGGTACTTGTCACGATCAGCAGTAAGGCGGACATCTTTATCACCGACATGGTACCTGGCAACAACCAGGCCAATCTGAACTTTATGATTCGCTCCGCAAACGGGAAGGGCTATACGACCTATCTTTCTGAGACGGGAAAGCGAGGTTCATTCAAGCCCTACGCCAATGTGAACTATAACGCGAGCGGCGTCCATATCCGGGGCCTTGTCAACGGTAAAACCTATTATGCCTATATCGAGTACAACGACGGAAACGGGGGCATAAGCAAAAGCCAGGTCGTCGCGCTGCCGAACTGAGTACGTAAGCCCGGATTGGGATGCGTACGCCTCATACTTCAAGTGGGCAGCCGACCGTAACCCATATGAAACAAAAAAACCGCTTCTCTAACGGAAGCGGTTTTTTGTATGACAGGCAGTCGCAGCCAATAGCGGCAAACAGGTTTTTACTATGCTCAGCTATCCGTATTGCGGATCAGGACTCCGCATCAATCGCCGCGGGAGCGGCTTTAGGCGCCGGCTTGATTAAAATGGCGACGATGACATTGAGAATCGAAAGCACGGCGGCGATATAGAAGACGTACTGCGGGCCGTAGAGATTCCACGCGACCCCGCCCAGGTAGGCGCAGGTGATCGCCACCACATGATCCATGCTGAGGCCGAAGGAAAGGGTCGGGGT
>WRNN01000364.1 GCA_009776595.1 Clostridiales bacterium | reverse complement strand
ATAGGAGGTAGAAATGAGCACATATTACTTGGCGGCTTTTATGCCTGCGGAAGAAGGCGGATATAATATCGTCATACCTGACGTGCCTAACGCTTTTACGTGCGCCGATACCTTGGAAGAGGGCTTTGAAATGGCGGCGGGTGCTCTTTCCATGATGTTACGCGACCTGGTCGAAAACAACAAAGCGGTTCCAGAGCCTTCTTCCCTGGAGGAAGTAAAAAGTAAAACGGCGCGGCACCTAAAAGACATTGAGCACCAGCCCGCCGGAGAAATTCTGTACCAACTTGTTCCTGCTCCAAACCTGGATATGGCGCCGGTTAAAGTAACCATATCTCTACCCAAGGCAGTGCTTGTCGATATTGATGCCAAAGCCAGGGGATACGGCTATACCCGTTCCGGTTTCCTGTCCGTCGCCGCACAGGCATACTCTATGGGCGACAGTTAGACACGCTATTAAATATCCGGGTTAGTTGGCGAGGGAATATCCTCCGTCGATGCAGAGTATCGCGCCGGTCATCTGTTCGCTGGAATCGGACGCAAGATATACGGCGAGCGCGCCCAGTTCGATGGGAAGCCCCTGCCTGCCCGTGGGGGTGTATTCAATCCATAGCTTCATAAGATCAGCCAGCTCTGGAGGGGTAAGATCGCTCTCGAAATATCCCGGGGCGATGGCGTTGACCCTGATCTTGTATGGCGCCCACTCGTGCGCCAGCATCTTTGTCATATGGTTTGCGCCCGCTTTTGCCGTGGCATAGGCGACTATCTTCTGCGGTTTGTTGACGACAAAGCCGGCGTTTGAAGTGATGTTGATTATCGATCCACCGCCGGTGTCTTTCATGTATTTGGCTGCCATTGTTGACATCATGAAAACGGCGGTCAGATCCAATTCGAGCGTATAATGCCAATCGGCAAAATCGTTGTCGATAAAGTCAATCGCCGGTCCGCCGCGGCCTGCGCCGGCGTTGTTTATAAGCGTGTCAATCTTCCCGAAGTCTTTCATGAAGGAATCCACCGAGCGTTGGCAGTCCGCCTGCTTCCTGTGGTCAACCTGGTAATACCTGGCGGTGCAGCCCGGGTATTTTGCGTTCATCTCTTCAATGACCTTCGCGGCTTTTTCCTTATCGCGGCCTGTAAAGCCGACATTGGCGCCGACCTCAAGAAAAGCGTCCGCCATGCCTTTTCCCAACCCCTGCGTGCCGCCGGTTATGAGGATGTTTTTGCCGCTTACGCTAAAAGCATTTTTCATTGATGAAATCATAAAGTCATTCCCCCTTACGGGCTTCGTCCGCTTCCGCCCAAATCTCGTCTTCACGCCAATCCCACTCTTTCTTATTGAAGAACACAAGCGCGTTTTGCTCGTTGCTCTTCGGCAGCGTGGCGTTTGGGAAATGCAGGTGCATGTTGAAGAAAAATTCGCCGTCGCTCTTGCATCTTTCCAGCTCGTATTCCGTCCACTTTATATAACGGCGGGTGAATTCAAAACTTGTGTTGTCAAAAGGTACGCCGAACCTGGCATGACCGGGAATGACGACTTCGGCGCCTATGGCTTCGAGTTTATTACATACCTCGTACCATTCCGCCCGCTCCTCTTTCGTGACTTCGCAGGTAAAGGGATGCGCTTCGTTAAACAGGATGTCCGAACACATCAATGTCTTGATGGAGGGGACATAGACCGCCGTATTATATTTATAGTCGCCCATCAGGCGGGGGATTATCTCGATCCTTTCGCCTTCCAGGAGGAAATGATCGTCAAAGATCGGCTCAATTTCAAAAGGTATCTCGCGCGGCGGATAATTCATTTTGCCGACAAAATTTACAATCGCGTCCCATTTTTCCGACCATTGGGTCGTAACGATTTTTGCTTCCTCGGGTACGGCGATTACCCGCGCGTTGGGAAAAGCTTTCTTGAGGACGGCGGANCCGAAGAAATGATCCGGATGGGCGTGNGAAATATAGATCGTCTCAAGGTCGAGGTTTTCCTCGACGATCTCGGCTACGCAGCGGTAGGCGTTGGCCTGCGTCCANTGGGCGTCGAAAACGGCGCATTTCTCCTTGCCCATGATTATCACGTTGGTNACGCAAAATCCGTTGTTGTCGGCTATAAGGGTCTTTGTCGCAAGTTTGTCGGGCCCGTGCCTGTTCACCCTGACCTCAAGGTGAGAGGAGCACTCCCTGTATTCGTCCGATACGGTGATTTTGCCTTTATCGTTGACAGGGATGCCGTGTTCGCTGAAGCGATCCCTGTATTCGTCGCCTTGGTTCAATTTCAGCATTTGCTTGATACCTCCATCCGCCGGTTCCGCGCTGCGCGCTCCACCGGTGGTTATAGACATTACCATCCCTCCGGGATGTTTGAATGCGGGTGAGACACCCGCGTTCCCCTGACTGTTGCCCACAGTTGACACTGTACGTACGCCCTCAGACGGTAGCGTCTCGTCGGGACGTTTGACGTAGGGGCGCGATAAATCGCGCCCGCCTGGGAGCGCAGCGCACCAGCGCGGCATGTTCCTAATAAATTGCGGGCGACGCCCGCGTCCAAACGTCCCGACAGGGACGTA
>WRNN01000363.1 GCA_009776595.1 Clostridiales bacterium | reverse complement strand
TGACCGCTATCGTCGAGCATACGGAAGCTTTAGCCTCCGCCGTCGCATGGAAAGCCGAGCCTTCCGCGGAAGACAAAGCCATCGCGGGATTCGTTGCTGAATTGATCCCCAATGGCGCAGTGCTCCAATTGGGTGAAGGCCTGATCCCCGAACTCGTGGGACGTAACCTGCTGAATCACAAAGACTTAGGCATTCATACGGACTGTGTTAATGAAGCGCTGATTGAGCTGATGCAAAAAGGCGCAGTGAACAACAGCAAAAAGGAACTGCTGCCCGGTCTGAGTGTCGGCGGCTATTTTCGCGCGCCGGCGGAGAGCCTGCAGTTCCTGCACAAAAATCCCGCTGTTATGATGAAGCCTTTAAGCTGGGTTTGCGATCCCTCTGTGATTAGCCTGAACAGCGGCGTTATATCTGTCAATACCGGTATTGCCGTTGATTTCCGCGGACAGGTGTGTTCCGGCAGCCTGGGCGTGGGCTTCAGCGGCGGCGCCGGCAGCCATTTGGATTTCGCTCGCGGCGCCAAACGTTCTGCGGGAGGGAAATCGTTTATCGTGATGCGTTCCACCTCCGTCGGCAAGGACGGTAAACCCGTTTCCAATATCTATCCCGGTTTGCCCGAAGGTTCGCTGGTCAGCATTCCCCGCAGCGATATTATGTACATCGTCACCGAGTACGGCGCGATTGATATCCGGGACCTGAGCGTCAAAGAGCGCGTAGACGCGCTGATCTCCCTTGCGCATCCCGATTTCAGGGAATGGCTTTCAGACGAAGTCATCAAGCACAAGTATTACTGAAGCCGCGGGATTCCCGTAAGGCGGTATGGCGGCACTGAACGGCTTCGGCCCGTATTTAAGGAGGCGATCGATTTGAACTTTACTGAAATGTATAATGCGAAAAAATGCAGCCCGGAGGCTGCTGTTTCCCTCATCAAAAGCGGCGACCGGGTATTTACCGGCGGCAGTCCGATCGTATTGTACCAAGCCCTCTATGAGAACCGCGAAAACATCAAAGACGTGAAGATGTACGCCCAGTTCGGCATGATGGGAAAAAGCGGCGACTATATACTCAGCCCGGAAATGGTGGGCCACGTATCCTTTGCCTGCACCACGCTGGCGCTTTCCAGCGCAACCAACCCCTGGCCGAAAGAAAACCTCGACCAGCTCCCCCTCAGCTTCAGCCTGATGGAAAGACTGATTGAAACCATGATCAAACCGGACGCGGTACTCCTATCCGGCGGTCCCATGGACGACGAAGGCTATATCAACATGGGTACCAGTCATGGCTGCACGCGGACGCCTGTTGACCTGGGCGCAAAGGTCATCGTGCAGGTAAATGAGGAGCTGCTCTGTGTCCCTACGGATTATTACCGGGTACACATCAGCGAAGTGGACGCCCTGGTTGAAGCAGTCAACCCGAAGGAAGGCGGCCCTGGCGGAGGCGGCAGGCAATACGGCGAGAAGGAAGAACATATCGCCGCGCACATTATCGAACGCATTCGCGACGGCTCCACCATCCAGCTTGGCGCGGGAGGCGTTCCCAACGCAGTAGGCGCTTATCTGAAGGATCACAAGAATCTCGGCATTCACGCCGAGACGATCGTGGAGTCCCTGATTACGCTTGATGCAAAGCGGCGTAGTGAACAATAGCCAAAAGCCGCTTATGCGCGGCGTCAGCGTGGCGGGCTTCTTCGGCGGCAGTCCGCGCACCTTTGACTATATCCAGCACAATCCGGCTTTTATGCTGAAAAAGCTGTCCTGGGTAAACGATCCCATGGTCGTATGCCAGATCCCCAACATGGTATCGGTGAATTCCTGCCTGGCTGCGGACCTGCGGGGCCAGGTCTGCTCGGAAAGCCTTGCCATGGGCAACACGGGAGGCGTCGGCGGCCAGCTTGACTTTGTGGAAGGCGCGCGGAAAGCGCCCGGCGGACAGACTTTCCTGGCTATGCATTCGTCGGTAACCACCAGAAGCGGCGAAAAGGTATCTAAAATTACCCTTACCCTGCCCATGGGCAGCGTGGTAACTACACCAGCCAGCGATGTGATGTTTATCGCCACGGAGTACGGCGTTGCCGAGCTCCAGAACAGGAGCGCCAGGGAACGCGCCCGGAACCTGATCGCCATAGCGGACCCCGAATTCCGCGACAGCCTTACTTTTGAAGCAAAGAAATGCGGCCTGCTGTAGTTCGCTAAGCGTATAATCTTAGCCCAGCAGTTTGCAGGCACAAACGAAAAAACAGGCGCTGCCGGATCAGGTATCCGTGCAGCGCCTGTTTTCTTGTTTGATCGATGGCCTTAGACGATTTTTTACGCTTTTCGCTCTACAGCCCAAGCTGCTCGCCGACCAGGATGATTGTGATTCTCCCCGGCACACGCTGATGGGTGGAGATGAGGTGGTTGCAGCAGCTGCGGCCGGGCGCGTTACAGCCTTCCGTTAAGCCCGCTTTGTCTTGCTGCTTCAGCGCCATACAGATACCGCCGGTCATGCAAAAGGACTGTATCCCAGCCCGGGCGCAGTTGGCGGGCGCCACATAGGACTTGACCCTGTATACGGCGTCCTCAAGGGTTTTGACGATTTTGTTGACC
>WRNN01000362.1 GCA_009776595.1 Clostridiales bacterium | reverse complement strand
CCGGAGGGATAGTCCCAGTCCATTTTGCTATAATAATCCCGGCGTACCTTTTCCACATCCACGGTTACGTCAGCAGTGGGGCCTGCCTGAAAGGGCGGGTCGCCCAGCACGCGCCCGGGCGGCTTAAAGTCTTCAAAGCTAATGCCTTCATTGATATTGAACTGCTGCCGCAGCGTATTGACCCTTTCGCCGACGGCAAGCGCTTCTTCCATATCGAANTCTTCCCAACCCGTTANGGCCTTGAGAAGCTCCAGCGTCGGGTAGCGATAATAGCAATACTTGCCTAATATACATANACCGGTTCCATTGAAAAAATGGTACCAGTGGCTCAACAATTTCAGCGCCTCGCCTTTGTTNTCGTAATTGTAGCGGNTATCCGGCAAATGCCGCATNTTGTATANTTCCTCAAATTGACGGTCGGTCCAGCCATGTTCGATGAATCCGACCGGTCCTTTACAGTGGATACCGGGCGTGGGATCCAGCGCATAGCTATAGCCGAAGCCCGGCCAGCAGCGGGGATCATGCATGGGCAGTTCTACGCCGCCGGCCTGCATGGCATACGCGATAGCGCCCTGCCCGAGCTTATTGGCCGCGATTCGGGAACCGTCGGCAAGGACTGCGCCTATCCCTTCGCGGAAAGCCATTTGCCGGATCAGCGGAACCAGAACGTCCTTGTTCCCCCATGTTAAATCCATACCATTTACATCCTCAGGGCGGATGATGCCCTTCTCGAAACACTCCATGGCAAAGGCGATCGTACCGCCGGTGGATATGCTGTCCATCCCGTAGCGGTTGCAGGCTTCGTTTGCCTCCATCACCGTTTGTATATCGTCGACCAGACAAAGGCTGCCAAAAGCGCCGATGGTCTCGTATTCCGGCCGGTGGGACTCTTGTGTCCGGCCTTCGCTGTCCGTGAATTCGATGATGGCGCCGCAGGCGACGGGGCATTGGGCGCAGGCATAGCGCCGCTTGACATAGGGCGCATAAGCCGGACCGCTCAACTTCATCGCCTGATCCAGGGAATAATTCCCGGCGCCGAGGGAACGCCAGTTCTGCACGGGGCAGTCCTGAATGGCGATATTTTTATCGTAGACTGTGCCGGTGCCGCTGGTACCCAGCCTGTTTGCCATCGGCGTCCTTTCCTGCGTAATGTTGTGCACCATATAGTCAAGCTGCTTTTGGAAGGCTTCCGGATCCGCGACAGGCGCCTGGTGCGTCCCGCTGACGACGAATGCCTTCAGCATCTTCGAACCCATGACGGCGCCCAGCCCCAATCGACCGGCCGCCCGTCCGTAATCATGCATGATGTTCGCGATGCGCAACTGATTTTCGCCGGCCTGGCCAATGGACATAACGCCGATATTCCTGCCGGTATATTTCTCTTTGAGCCAGGTTTCGGTATCGCTGCAATCCTTGCCCCATACATCCGCCGCGTCGCAGAACTCCAGGCGTCCGTCGTCAAGGCAGACATAAACGGGCTTCTCCGCTTTACCGCTGAAGAAGACGCCGTCGTAGCCAGTACTTTTCAGCTTGGGGCCGAAATTGCCGCCGCAGCTGGAATCCCCCCAGCCGCCGGTCAGCGGCGATTTGGCTACGACATGAAATCGCCCGGCAGCGTGGGCTTTGGTGCCCGTGAAAGTTCCGGCNACAAAACCGATCATGTTTTCCGGCCCCAAGGGGTCGACGCCCGGTTTGAGATGCTCGTACAGTATCCGCGCGCCAAGCCCGTAGCCGCCNATGTATTGCCTGTAGAGCTGTTCATCNGGCTGNAACTCCCGCATCGTTTTATCGCTGAGATTGACAAAGAGAAGTTTGCCCATATATCCGCCGAAATGCACAGGTTTTCCCCCATTCTCTAAAGTGAGCTGCCGCCTTCAAACCAAGACTGCGGCATCTCCTTGGTAAGATGATTTGATGGGACGCTGTCCCATACCCTATCGGTATTCGCGCGCAGGTCGCTCATCCCTTCCGCTTCGCAGCGCTGCGATTTCGCAGCGTTAGCCGCTTACGTCTGCAAACTACTTTTTATTTTTTTGTTGTTCTTGGAGCATAAGCGGTTAAGTGAGCTGCCGCTCATATTGATCTATTATTCTGACCGTTTCTAACGTTTTCCTTGTTTATCCTCAGTTTTGAAGACTGAAGCATACCGGAATTCCCGTAAATCAAAGATTTGTGAGGAGGAACGCTGTATAGCGGTAAAAAGATAGAATAAATGGTATAATTTAGTATAAGTAGTGCCTTTTAGATTCTACACCGCGCTAGCCCCCTGCCATCAGTACAGTAACGAGGACTTCGCTTTCCGCGGGGATTACTGTTGACAAAACCAGGGGCTGTCGAAGTATGCATCCGTTGATCACCACCATGGCTTCTCTGTGGAGCTTGCCGCTTTTATCCAGCACTTCCGTCAGGGCTTGGTCCCCATATTGGTTCGCCAGCAGTGTAAAAAGCTCGCCGACTGTGATACCGTCCAGGTCAAAGCGCATTTTACCCGGCAGTCCGGGAAGCATATCGCTATGATATAAGGTAAAACCCACGCTATCCTCACCCGCCTGAATTGAACTGTACATAAGTTGATTATACACAAATTG
>WRNN01000361.1 GCA_009776595.1 Clostridiales bacterium | reverse complement strand
ATTCATAACGCCCCGATGCTCGATCATGACGCCCTTGGGCCTTCCGGTAGTGCCGGAGGTATAGATGATATAGGCTAAATCGTCAGGGCTGTTCACACAGGGGGGATTCTCCCGTGCGGCGGCATAGGCGCCTGCCTCGCATAGATCCAGCACCGGGATCTCCGTCCCCGCCGGTGCAGCCGCCTGACAGGTCAGTAGCACGCCGGCGGCGCTGTCTTCCAGCACATACCGGATCCTTTCCGCGGGATATCCGGGATCAATCGGCACATAGGCCGCGCCGGCTTTGAGCGTTGCGAGGATCCCCGCGATGATCTCCATGCGGCGTTCCGCCAGTATCGCGACATGGTCGCCCGGCCGAATCCCCAGTTCCTTCAAGCGGAAGGCGATTCTGTTCGCTTTCGCGTTGAGTTCCGTATAGGACATTGTTTGCCCGAGAAACTTCAAGGCTATGTTTTCCGGCGTCCGTCGAACCTGCCCTTCAAACAGGTCAACCATCGTCTTATCCTCCGGGTAATCCGCGCGGGTATCATTGAAGTCCCTCAAAATCCTTTCCCGCTCCCGGGCGCTGACCATGTCCAGGTCCGCCATCTTTTGGCCGGGATTGGCGAATAGGGAATGTAAGGATTCCAGCAGATGGGCACTGAAAAGACGGATATCTTCTTCGCTGAACTTCTCTTCCTGGTATTCGAATATCAGCTTCATCCCTTCTTTGGGCTCCCGTCTTGCGTGAAAGGACAGGCTGTTTGTCTGCGTCCCGCAGAAATACCAGGAGGGAGCAAACTCTTCCCTGGCGTAATCCCCCGAAGAAAGCGCGTCAAAAGTTTGATAGCTGAAGGTGATATCCGACAGCTCCCGGCGCCCCCGCAACTGATAATACTCTCCGAGTATGTGATTGTAGCTGTATCGAAAATGTCTGGAAGCACGATAGAACTCCTGTTGGATGGTTTTGATATACTCCGGCGCGGACAAGCCGGTAACGCTTTCCCTTGCACAATCCAGCACCAGCGGCAAGGTATTGACAAACATGCCGGGGGTTTTGTTTTCTTTNACGCCCACTCTGTTGAGAATCGTGCAGATAATCGTTGTGATATCCGTTCTGAAATGCGCGGATACACACAAAGCAAAGCATGACAAAAGAACCCCGAATTCGCTGACGCCCTTTTCTTCGCAAAAACGCTTCAGACTGTTTTCCATATCCGGGGAAAGCGGGATCAGCAGCCTTTGGGACCGTACCGATTCTGAGTTATTCGTNGATACGATCGTCGGCGAATCGATCTCCGCTATCTTTTTTTGCCAGTATTCCCGGTCCCGGGACAGGCCGGCGCTGTCCTGATAGTAGGCGCATTCCCGTTCGAGAAAGTCCTGATAGCGATACTCTGTGTCGGCGACTTCCCCGCCGAGACAGTACGCGTTATAATATTGCTTCAATCGGGTAAGCAATAGGACGGCGCTCATGCCGTCGATGATCATATGGGATGCTTTGATCAGAAAGCCGAATTCTGTGCCGGCGTCGACGACCGAGATTTCACACAGGGTATCGCCCATCTTTTGCAGCGCGTATTCTTCCGCCCATTTTTTGTACGCGTCAGGGTTTGAAAACGCACGGATGACCGCGTAGGCTTTCCCTTCCTCGTAGGCATGAAAAAACTGCTTCGGCACGCCGTCCGTGTCCGTCAATTCGGCGCGCAGAATCTGGTTGTATAAGTAGAGAGCGTTGACGGCGCGCTGCGCGGCGGCAAGATCCGCTTTGTCGCGGAATAGCACGTCCACCGTAACGCTATGGTTCATTTCATCGTATACCTGATGGGTCAGCCAGATAGATTTTTGCGGTTCTGACAAATCAAAATAACAGCGTTCCATTTTTCCCCCCCCAAACCGGACACGGACTATGGAAATCCTATTCTAACGCAGTACCATCTATTAAGGCATCGTTATAAAAATAGGGCGTTCAATTCGTTAATATTAGCTGTATTTGCGTTTTCAAGTACCGCAAGGATATTGATCATGATTAAAAACGGATCAAAAAAGATGTTATATCCTTCCTGATCCGCTTCAGTGTTCGCTTTGCACCAAATACGTCCGGAGAGGTTTGCTAAAAAGATTGATANTATAACCTCTCCTTTCTGTTCCATGTATTATGATTATAAACAATTAATAAATAGAATGCAAGCGCATTTTTCACGGATGCAGCACCCTATTCTTGACTGTCGTCCGTATCGTCTACGGCTTCCAGCTTCAGGATGACCGGGCGTATGCCGTCGTTGCAGCAGGCGATATTGTAATCCTCGCCAAACACCCTGCCGCCCCCCGCAAGCGTGCAGGCCAGATTTTGTACGGCTTGCCAGGCGTATTCACAGAAGCCTTTCGGTTTGCTGTTTCCAAAAAGGCCGCCGGTCAGAAATACGTCGCCTTCTTTCATCGCGGTACAAAGCCCGAAGTCCGCAGGCATATAGGCGTCCCTCAAATCCTCAAAAAGCGCTCTTCGCAGTACCGTGATTCTACATTTTTTCATACTCTCTCCTCCTCGGTTCTGTTGATTTGTTTCCTCGTTTATTATACATTTTACTCCATAGATTATCCATCCACTTAACGATCTGCAAAATGAACAT
>WRNN01000360.1 GCA_009776595.1 Clostridiales bacterium | reverse complement strand
AGCCCGCCCGCCAGCCCGCCGGGGGAGATGAACTCCAGCCGGTCGGAGAATACTTTGATCAGGATGCCGCTGCCTGTGGCATATTCGCGGTGAAGGACGGCGTTCAGGATCGCTTCTTCGATGGCCTCCTCGGGATAATCGCGCCTGTTGACCCGTTCGTGTTTTTCAAAGGTCTCTTCGGTTTGATTCAATGAATCGAGGAATTCCCTTGCTTCGCTAATCTGGCTGAGCAAAGAACCGTTGAACGCACGCCTGCCGATGATGCTCTGTTGGCCCACATCCTTAAATACCGCCGTGGTGATGACAGGACCGCACTGATCGGATAAGAGAAAGGCAAGATTGGTATAGCCGAAATCGGCGTCTATCATGCCTACCGTTTCCATCCACGCGTCGTTGAAGTCGATTTCCGCCTGAGAGAATATAGATTTTGCCGATACAAAGCTGATTTGCTGCACAGACGATGGCTGCTTTTCATAAGCCCTGTCATCTGTTTCAAGAATCAGTTTGCGAATGGCGTCAAGAATCTTTGATGCACTTTGTGTCATGTTGTTTTCCTCATGGAATTATTTACTAAACCACTAGCCTTCCTTTGCGATAAGCCGCAGCGCTTCTTCGTGGGTTTCCTTATTCAGTTTGTAGAAACAATAAGCGATCACGCCGATCACCGTACTGACGCCGGGGATCACCGATACCGATAACCGGATCAGCGTAAGGATATTTTGCGGTTGCGCGACGCCGGGCTGATACTGCATGGCGCCAAGAAGCCAGCTGAATAGTCCCGCCGTAATGGACATCCCGAACTTATAGCAGAAATTGATGACGGCGAACAGGAATCCGCTGGCTTTCAGCTTGTACTTTACCACCGTGTACTCTGTAACATCGGGAACCAGCGAGAACAGGCAGATAAAGCCGACGCCTCCCGTCAGGCTCTGGCCGACGGAGATGATGTTGAATAAATTGATGCCGCCTGGCGTCGTGACAGGTACGAAGTACAGCGCAAAGTAACAGAGGGCGGCCAGGCTCCAGCATACGGCGGCGATATTGCGCTTATTGCCGATCGTTTTTACCAGGAAGCCCATGAGAATACCGGCAAATATNCCCGCGCCTGANTTAATCGTGTTATTGAGCGTAAACAGATTCGTATCGCCTGCGATATACGTCCAGAANTANATATTGCCTGTCGTGCCAAAACCCGCGCTGGCGCCCCAGGTGAGATGGGCCAGCATCAGCATGAGCGCGGGCATGTTCCCCTTTAGGCATTTGTATGACTCTCTAAATGGCACTTTGTTGGTTTCCGCCGGCGGGACGACGCGCTCCCTGACGCCTTTGGAACAGATGTAGTAAAAAGGTATGGAACATAGCTGGAGAACGACTACCGCCCAGAAATAGCCTGTACCGTCGTTTCCCTTGCCAAAGAACGCGACCAGGGGCAGGAAAGCAGCGGATATAATGGTGATGGTGACGCCGGCGTTGGTCTGCCGCCAGGCGGTCATCACGCCGCGCGCTTCGTAGCTGGTGGTGATCGTCGACATCATCGATACATGCGGAATCTCCAGGGCGGTAAATCCCAATACGTACAAAAAGTACGCAACGAAAGAGAATACATACTGGAAATTCGGCGACACACCGGGAATCGTAGTAAAGAGCAGGATGCCCAGTACAGTGACCGACAGGCCGGAGGGAATCAGCCAGGGCCGATATCGCCCGCCTTTAAACTGCGAACGGTCGGCAATAGCGCCAACGATGGGATCGTTGATCGCGTCCCAAAGCTTATTAACCATCATAAAGGTACCGACAATAAGAGCGGGGATTTTGACGACGTCAGTCCAAAAGAAATTGAGATAGAGAAGCACAAGGGAGAAAGGAAACATCATCGCTGTGCAACCAAATCCGTAACAAGCGTTTTCCTTGATGGAAAGCTTTACATTGGCTGCCAGTTCCGGGGACGTGGATACTGAGGATTGTTCTTCCGCCATAATTCATTCACCAACTTTCTTTTGTTTTTCTACATCAGTCGATGAATTATAACATTTGCAGCAGGTCTCAGCAAGTCATTCACTAAGGCTGCGCGGTGCTTAACATAGAGCGCCCATATATCTGCCGCCCAACAGATGCAAGTGGAAATGCCCGACGGTCTGCCCTGCCGATACGCCGAAGTTGGAGACAATGCGATAGCCCTCTGTAAGGCCGAGCTTTGCCGCCTCCTGCCCGATCACCAGCAGCATTCTGCCAAGCAGCGCCTGATCCTCCGGTGCGGCTTCTCCCAGATTCGCAAAGTGCTTCTTCGGTATAAATAAAACATGTACCGGCGCCGCGGGATGTATATCTCTGAACGCCAGGATTTCCTCATCCTCATACACTATGTCGCTGGGGATTTCCCCGGCGATAATTTGACAAAAAATGCAATCTTCCATATCTTTTTCCTCCTTAAGTTAAGATGAATACCCATCGGCCACTGCTTGCCATGCGCCCGCTTTTGTCATGGATCGCCCTATAATCTTCAGCGGAAGCAGCTTCCCCCGCAGGTTCGCCCACCGGGGCTCCGCTGCGGATTCCGCAGGCACGGTAAAGGTCACTTCCAAGTAATTGTCGCTGCGTCCAAGCCAGTTAC
>WRNN01000359.1 GCA_009776595.1 Clostridiales bacterium | reverse complement strand
TCGTCGGTTTTGCTTTCCGACGCCATCTCCAGCAAACGGATGGCCCTCCAGGCCAGATCCTCCGCTGTTTCTTCGTTGATCGCCCTGCTGAGATAGCTGACATAGAGGCTGCCGGTTCTCAGTTTGAGCATCAGGTTGTTCGGGTAGCGGTAAAGGTATTGCTCGCATAAAGCGACGCCTGCCGCTATGCCTTCTTCCTCAAAGATTTGCTCAAAGGTTTTCATCAATACCATGATTTCCTCATGGGATATGTCCAACTCGTAGTCCAGCAACCGGTCGATCGTCGTATTGAAGTAGCGGGCGATCGACGGCAGCAGGGAAATGTCGGGATAGGCCTGGCTGCTTTCCCATCGGGAAACCGCCGGTATGGAAACGCCCACAGAGTTGGCTAAATCTTCCTGCGTCGAGCCCCGTTCTTTTCTCATGCTATAAATGACCCTGCCTATCGGTAAGCGNTCCATGGTTGCCCCTCCTCTGTCTCTCAATGCGCTCTTGAGCATCAAACAATTTATATTCTGATTATATCGCATTCGAATAGATGCTGCAACTTAATTTAATTATAGAGATAACATTGTTGCTATTTGATTAATTNATTCATACTGGATGTCTATTGACAGGGGGGGCAAATAGTGTATAATTGGCTTATTGTGAATACATAAGGGGGCATGGTAAATGAGAGTAACAGGCCTTCATGTGTTGGCCGAGATTCACGACTGTGACAAAGCGCTGATTCAGGATCCAAACCGGTTGGAAAGCCTGGTCAGGGAAGCGGCAAGCGAAAATGGTTTTGTTGTGGAAGACGTTTTTTTTCATCAATTCAACCAGGAAGGCGTCAGCGGTACGCTGATCGTCACCCAGGCAAATATATCCATTCACACATGGCCGGAGAGCCGGCGGGTTACCGTAGACGTCGTTACCTGCCGTGAGGATATGGATCCGCTCGCCCTCTGCGAGAGTCTAGTCGATAAGTTTAAGGCCAGTCACATGACTGCTAAGCACAACAAACGGGAATTTGATGATGGATCAACAGCGATAGCGGTTTAACGATTTAGGGGGTATTTATATTTTAGACCGACGAATGATGCCGAAAGGCACAGCTACAGACTAGGCGCCTGTCTTCCGAATGAAGGCAGGCGTTTTGTTTTGTCTGCCGTTCATCGCCGGCTCAGTAGGTGGAGGGCGGCGCCATAATCGGCACTGACCGATAACTTTATTTACGCATTACGGCAGACCTGCCGGCGGCGGGCATTGACTTTCCCGCAGATTCATATTATCATTTTCGTTAGCCGGCAGCCCATTGCACCGAATGGCTGTTTAAGCCCGAGTGGCGGAACAGGCAGACGCACAGGACTTAAAATCCTGCGAGGGTTATTCCTCATACCGGTTCGACCCCGGTCTCGGGCATCTTCCCTTACATAAAAAGAATGAGGTGGATGAGAAATGGCAACGAAGCTCTTATACCAGGGGCATGGCAGCTACAGGCTCACATCGAAAGACGGCGTTGTCGTCTATGTCGACCCTTACGTACCGGAAGGCTATGACAAGCCGGCGGATCTAATCCTGATTACCCATCAGCATTATGATCATAACCTGATTTATCTGGTGACACAAAAATCCGGCTGCAGAATCATCAGTAATGTGCAAGCCCTTGAAGGCGGCGTCCACCAAAGCTTTACTGTCGGCGATATCAAGATCGAGGCGGTTACCGCCGCCAACAAGAACCATAACCCGGACGAATGCGTCGGCTATATCATCACGATTGACGGCATTTCCCTCTATGCGGCGGGCGATACTTCCACAACGGAGCAGATGGCNTCNTTNGCGGCAAGAAATCTGGATTACGCCTTACTCTGCTGCGACGGCGTNTATAACATGGATCTGGAGGAAGCGGCAGAGTGCGCCAGGATCATCNGCGCNAAACATACGATCCCTATCCATATGAAACCGGGCGAACTCTTTGACCGGGAAATGGCGGAAGCTTTCGCCGGGCCAAACAAGCTCATTGTGGCAGCTGGCGAGGAAATCACGCTCTGAGCCGCACAAGGCCGTATCGACGGCTGCTTTCCATGCTTATCCTGTATGACAGATAGCACCCCGCCTGCGACAGCGGGGTTTTTTGTTTCGCAAAAAAAAGAGCGGGAACTTCTCCCGCCCTTAATTACATGACATGTTGCGAATTATTTAAAATAGCGGTTAAGCAATCCCTGGAAAGCCTTACCATGGCGCGCTTCGTCCTTGCACATTTCATGAACGGTATCATGAATCGCGTCAAGGTTTAGCTCCTTCGCCTTTGTCGCCAGGTCTTTTTTACCCTGGGTTGCGCCATGTTCCGCCATCACGCGCATCTCCAGGTTGACTTTGGTCGATGTATCGACAACCTCGCCCAACAGTTCCGCGAATCTTGAGGCGTGATCCGCTTCTTCAAAGGCAATTCTCTTATATGCCTCGGCAACCTCGGGATAGCCTTCTCTGTCCGCCTGGCGGCTCATGGCAAGATACATGCCTACTTCGGTGCATTCTCCCGCGAAATTCAGGCGAAGGCCTTCGATAATCTCAGGATCCACACCTTTGGCGACGCCGATTCTGTGCTCGTCGGCAAAAACCAGCCCTTC
>WRNN01000358.1 GCA_009776595.1 Clostridiales bacterium | reverse complement strand
AGCACAAAAAGGCTGCGCTCAAACCGCGCCAGGGCGCCGTCCTCCTTAAGGAAGTAGATCAGGTTGTCGCCGTAAACGGAAGTAGCCTCAATGCCGATGGAGGCGGCAGGCAGTTCGTTCACGATCAAAGCAGAGACTACGCGACTTGAAACCGTCTGCGCCCCGCCGAGATTGTTTTGCACCTCGAAAGCGCTGTGCTTGGAGCCGTCCGGCATCATGATGTATACCGCGTTGTCGCGGCTGCCCACATCAATGCCAACGAAAAGTTTGTCCACATTTTCACCTTCTTTCTATGTTGGATTTTGAGTCAATCGGCTTGGCAATACCCATGACAACCGGAGCATTAACACCCTCGCGTATTAGAATCCACCCGGGGACAGACCGTTGCGAACCCACACTGCTAAATGGGCTGCCTGTCGCCCGGTAAACAGCCGGCGGTTTGAAACTAACTTCCGGCTCAGGGGAACAGACTTTCGATGAAGCAACCTTGCGGTTCAACAGGAGAAAAAAGAACTTTTGCCTGATTGACCTGCGTCAATTGTATCATGGGTATGGACAAACCGGTTGACTTAAAAAGAAAGCATTTACACACAATCAATATGCATCGCCTAATAAGCCAATGGTTTCGTCCAAGATATCCACAGTGCACTCGCCAATCTCGAAGGAATCAGAATTTTGAAGGTTTTCCGGCACATTATCCAAGCATTTCTGTTCGGCATCGCGGATTGCCGACAGATGCACAAGGATGGCCTTGACAGCATCACGCCTCTTGCGCCTCTCACTGTAATCCGTGCCAACAAGCGGACTAATGCTCGACATAAACGCACCTCCTCCCGTAACGTGCATTTGATTCCGCCGCAGGCGGGAAAAATTGAAATCCGCTTCGCGGTGATTGAATAGCCGCCACGGGCGGGGACGAAGGACAAGGGACGAAAGACGGGAACAGGCTGGAATGGGGATGCCGTCAATCTGTACCGCCGCGCCGACGGAGCGTCGCGGTTCGGCGTTCGCTCCGAGGTTTCCCACACCATATGGAAAACCCTTGCGGGGGACGGGTTTACCACACGGCATGGAAAACCTCTCCGACTCACTTTGCGCATGTGGAAACCATAAAGGTTTGGCAGCCTGCGGGCTGCATTGATAAGAAAAAGAAAATTAAGATAAGGATAACGATCTTTGATTTAGTGTGGTTGCGGGGACACAAAAAACCCCTCGCTAATATATTATACGAGGAGAAATCAATGAGGATTCTGGTTGGACAGGGGAGCTGCGGGAATGCGGCGGGGGCGGCTAAAGTCTATGATGCGCTGGAAACAGGTATACGCGAGAATGGGATCGACGCCGATCTGCTGAGTACCGGCTGTATAGGCGCTTGCTACCTCGAACCGATCGTCGAGGTCATCGACGATGGAGGGGAAAAACATTCCTACGTAAGGGTCAACGCCGATGCCGCAGCCGAGATTGTTCAAAAGCACCTTCAGGGCGGTATCCCAGTAGCGGAACTGCTCATGCCGGAGGAGGATGCAAAGGCTCTGGCGAGCCAGACAAAGATCGCGCTTCGCAACTGCGGCGTCATAAATCCCGAGGATATCGGCGAATACACCGCCGGCGGAGGGTATCTGTCCGCCAAGAAATGCGTCACTGAGCTGAGCCCAGATGGAGTGATCAGCATAATCAAGGAATCCGGCTTGGGCGGACGCGGAGGGGCAGGGTTCCCCACATGGTTTAAGTGGAACGCCGCGAGGAGTTCACCCGGCGAAACGAAATATATGGTTTGCAATGCGGACGAGGGGGATCCGGGCGCATTCATGGACCGCGCGATTCTGGAAGGCGACCCTCATTCGGTGATTGAGGGGATGCTGATCGGCGGATACGCTATCGGCGCCTCCGAGGGGATCATATATGTCCGCGCTGAGTATCCGCTTGCCATAAAACGTCTGACTATCGCGCTCAACCAGGCAAGGGAACTTGGTTTTTTGGGGAAAAACCTGTTTGATTCAGGCACTAGCTTCGATATTCGAATAAAGGCGGGCGCAGGCGCGTTCGTATGCGGTGAGGAGACAGCGCTTATCGCTTCGCTGGAGGGCGAGCGAGGGATGCCGCGTCTGAAACCGCCTTTCCCCGCGCAGCGGGGCTTTTGGGGGAAACCGACAAATATCAACAATGTCGAAACGTACGCGAATGTGCCCTGGATCGTGTCAAACGGCGGAGCAGCCTTCGCTGCGATGGGTACAGCGAAGTCTAAGGGTACAAAAGTATTCGCGCTGACCGGAAAGATAAATAAGGGCGGGCTCGTCGAGATCCCGATGGGGCAGACGCTCCGCGAGATCATTTACAATATTGGCGGCGGTATAAGAAACGGGCGCGAATTCAAGGCTGTCCAAATGGGCGGGCCGTCCGGCGGATGCATCCCGGCGTCGCTTATCGATACGCCGGTCACGTATGAGGATATCCCGGCAACGGGAGCTATCGTCGGTTCCGGCGGTATGGTCGTCATGGACGATTCGACCTGCATGGTTGATATGGCGAGATTCTTCCTCGATTTCACAGAGAAAGAATCATGCGGGAAATGTAATTTCTGCCGCATCGGGACGAAGCGCATGCTCGAGATACTGAGCAGGATAGTAGCGGGCAACGGGCGCGGCG
>WRNN01000357.1 GCA_009776595.1 Clostridiales bacterium | reverse complement strand
TCCTCAACCTGATGCATCGGCTGGCCAGGCAGGGGATAGCCATAGAGAAAACGGACCTGGCTGCTTCCTTTCAGGAAAATGTATGTGCAACGCTGACAGAGAAAACAATCGCCGCAGCAGGCGCTTTCGGCGTGGATCAGGTTTTGCTGGCCGGCGGCGTGGCGGCGAACAGCCGCCTGCGGCAGAGGATGGCTGAGGACTGCGATGCGGCGGGGCTTAAGCTTTATCTTCCTGAGCCGGCGTATTGTACGGATAACGCGGCGATGATCGCCTGCGCCGGGTATTACCGCCTGCGGGCCGGTTTCCGCGACGGCTGGGATCTGAACGCCGAGCCTGCGCTTGGTATAGGCAGTATGTAAGGTTTGGTTTGACAGACTTTGGTACCTTACGGACTTGAGGAGAATGAGAATATGGCGAATATCAGCGAAAAAGAAAATTTTCTCATGCTATTGGACGGACGTATTCCGGAATGGCTGCCCAACTACAATAAAGCCGTTTCGGGCGGGGCTTCGGCTTTCACCGGCAGGAAAGCGATAGAAGGAACAAACAAAACGGTGGATGTGTTTGGCGTCGAGTTTCATTCGACGATAGACGGCCCGATTCCGGCCAACACTGTCGACGGAAGCTTTCAATTGCGGGACGTTACCAAATGGCGGGATATCATGCCGAAACTCAATCTAAACGCGAACGACTGGCAGGCAGACGCGCAAAACGCGCTATCCGGGATAGACCGGAGCACAAAGCTGACGAGCTACATGTTCGGCGGCATGTGGGAGGCTATGCACTATATGATGGGCATAGAAAACGCGCTCGCCTCATTGCTTGAGGAGCCTGAAGCGACCTATGATTTCCTGAATGCGATGGCGGATTTCTGGATAGAGGTGATGAACAGATTCTGCCTGCATTTTCAACCGGACATTGTTACAACGATGGAGCATATCGCGACCCACAGAGGCCTTCTGATGTCGCCGGAGACTTACAGGCAGATCATTAAGCCGGTTCACATGAAGGTCTATCACGCGATACGGGAGATAGGCGCCGTACCGCAGATGCATGTTGACGGCTGCGTGGAAGAGGTAATGGCGGACTATGCGGATCTTGGCGTCAGAATGATCCAACCTTTCCAGGTATTTAATGATATTAACAAATATAAAGAAATGTACCATTTCGTCGCCGTCGGTGGCTGGGACGCCTTCGGCCCGGGCAATCTGCCGGAGTCTACAGAGGAAGATACCAGAGCTTCCGTAAGGTTGGCAATGGATACCTACGGACCGGGAGGCAGATACGCTTTCTGGAACAGCGGCGCGACGCCCCGCTATCCTGAGCGGTTGAAATGGTTGGATGACGAGGCGGAGCAGTATGGCAGGATCTTTTATAATAGATGACGAAGGAGGTGTCTGATGACAGACAGTGAGGAGAAAACACAGAAACGGACGAGACCGCTGTATTTCCAACTGGTTAACGCCTACGACGAAATTGTTCGGATGGCTGTCCGTGAAGTGATGGGAAAGACCGATATGTGCAAATGTGAACGATGTTTCCTCGACATGTGCGCCATCGTTTTCAACAGCGGTTACTCCCATTATGTAAATACGAGAGAAGGAGAATTACTCAAAAAGATTCCCGATATGAACCTGGGGAATCATGTGGAAATGATGGTGCAGGTGATGCACGCGGCGAGGCTTGTCAAGACCTTCCCCCACCACGGACCGGACGAAATAGTAAAAGCCGGCAGCCCGCTTTAGGTAAAGGGGCGCAATGCTGAGACGGCGCAGGCTAGTGGCTTGGCAGACTACCAGGGGACAGGCAGAATGAAAACGCGCCCGTTGCAATCAGGAGCGATTGTCTCGGGCGCGCATAATCTATTTGCGACTGTAAAAAATTCATATTGACTTTCAAGTAACTTGAACCTTTATGCTTAAAGCAGAAAAGATGAAAGGCGGGAATCCGTTGCCTGTCAGGGAAAGAAAGGAGACATATGAGCCTGCGTTTAAGAGTACACTATGATGAAGGAGACGAATTTCAACGTCTTGTCAACATACTACAGCCATTCATAACCAATACGGGCAAGATCTATTTTGACGCGGACAAGGAACGTTTCCGCACCTATCTTACGCTTGACTTTATCGGAGACGAAGATCAAGANCGTAAGCGTNTGCACCGCGANGAAAATTCACATAAGGAGAAAGACGATAATTGAACCGGACGGNCAACGCGCTGAGGCAACGCGCANCCGTNAGTGTAAGAAAATAAAATGTATTTACATTCGTTACATACAAAGGTATAATGTTATGTAAATCAGCGCGGGAGCGCGAGTACCCTCTGCTTGACAGGGTAGCCGAAAGGCGCGGGAAACGATTTGTCGTTTTTTCTGCGCTTTTTTTGCTTTATATGACACGGTGTATTATGAACTTGTCCTGTAGGCGTTTTACTTACTGTATCGCTGTTTCTCGAGAGTCAACTACATGGAAGGGGCTAATGGTTATGAAAAGGAAAGTGTTCTCAACGGTGGTTTCGTCGATTTTGTTATTGACATTGTTCCTGAGCGGACTGGCGCCGGCCGCGCTGGCGGCGGATTCGCCCACGCCCGTCAACGGAAGGACCCTTTCCCGGGAAAGGGCGGGGGACAGTTCGGCATGGATCGAGATTGCGC
>WRNN01000356.1 GCA_009776595.1 Clostridiales bacterium | reverse complement strand
GACATTCGCGACGCTCAACCGAAATGATACGCTGACGATCACCTGCTTCGTGCTTCCCGATGACGCGAACGACAAGGTTATACACTGGAGTACGGGCGATCCTTCCGTTGCTTTGGTATCCGATGACGGCGAAGTGACCGCAATCGGCGCCGGAGAAACATGGATTACGGCGGAACATGAAAACGGGCGCAGTGCCGAATGTAGGATAAGCGTTATCGTCCCTGTCGAAAGCATCACTTTATCGGCGGCAGCCACGGAATACGGGTTAAACGAAACCATTCCTCTTACATTGTATCCCCTTCCCCGTGACGCCTCCGACCAGACGATACTCCTGCAATCCAGCGATCCCCGTATCGTCGCCGTGATCGATAACCGGACATTGCTGACGAAGGGCATCGGCAGGGCAAGGATCACCGCGGTATCGGCCCAAAGCGGCGTATCGGCGGCGATCGATATCCGTGTCGTTATACCCGTACGTTCCCTTGCCTTTCTTTCCTCCGAGATCCGTATGCAAAAAGGCGCTTCGCAATCAGTTGCCGTCATGGTTCAGCCGGATAACGCAACAAACCGGACGTTGACTTATACTTCCAGTGCGCCGGACGTTGCGACGGTATCCAAGGATGGCTTGATCACCGCCCTGGGCGCGGGGCAGGCCGTCATTACCGCGATATCCCATAATGGGCTGCGGACAGAGTGCAGGGTTACTGTTTTCGCGGATCTTATAGATATTCAAATCAACATCAATCGAATGCGCTACAAGGTTGGCGAGTCCGATCAACTCAGCGTCTCGTTTTATCCCGCGGACGCAACAGAAAAAAGCTTCCGCTTGACCTCAGACAACCCCGGGGTTGTCAGCATCGCGCAAGACGGAAGCTTTACGTGTAATGCGTCAGGCGAAGCAATCCTGACGGTTGAGGCGTCCGGCGGAATCTCGGAGTCGCTCATCCTGACCGTGCTGGATATGAACGAACTTGCCGCGGAAGTGTTCAGGCTCACCAATCGGGAAAGAGCGAATCAGGGCGCTTCCGCGTTGTCCGGCAGCAATACGGTGCTCAATGCCGCGGCAATGATCAGAAGCAAGGAGATAATCAGCAGCTTTTCCCACACCAGGCCCGACGGCAGAAGCTTCGGCACGGTATATGATGATTTGGGCGGAAACTATAGCGGTTATTATATAAGCTGCGGTGAAAATATTGCCTTTGGGCAGGAAAGCCCGCAGGAAGCCCTCCGCGCCTGGATCAATTCAGAAGCACATTGGAAGAATATGCTGGATACCAACTATCTCAACCTTGGCGTCGGNGTAGATCTGGACAAGAACGGCACGCTNTACTGGGTGCAGCTGTTCAGCTNAATATATTGATTGGCNNATNGGGCTGTTANTGCTTTTCCCGGAGCTTGTCCGCNATTTCGCTGATTTTCCGCAAACGGTGGTTGACCCCCGACTTGCCCAGCGGCGGCGTCATGATTTCNCCCAGCTCTTTCAGATTGGCTTCCGGATTCAGCATACGCAGCCTGGCTACCTGCGCCAGGGAAGGNTTGAGGGCGTCNAGGCCGATCCGCTCATCGATGAGCTTGATATTGATCGTCTGCCTGACCGCCGCNTCCACCGTTTTCTCCAGATTGGCCGTCTCACAATTCACAAGCCGGTTGACCTGATTCTTCATGCCTTTCAGCACCCTGGCGTTTTCAAACTCCAGCAGATTGCCATGGGCGCCCATCAAGGTCAGAATATCCGCNATCTGGTCGCTCCCCTTCAAATAAACAAGCTGTGCTTGTTTTCGCCGGCTCATCTTCGCCTGTATGCCGGGAAAGCGGTTCGCCAGTTCCATCAGATCCCTACCCAATTTCTCATTTCCGGCAGTCAGCTCCAAATGATAGTCGCTGTCCGGTCCGCTGACGGAGCCGCTTCCCAGAAAAGCGCCGCGCAGATAGCTGCAGCGGCAGCACTTATTCCGGATGATTTCTTTTTTTATGCCCGGCACAATCTGCCCTCGGGCGGACAAAATCCCCAGGGAATGGAGCAGCCTCTGCGTATCTTCCGGCGAGGTCACCTGGATGTGGTAAACGGTTCGCCGCTTCAGGCGGTTTTGCCGCTTGACCGTCAGTTCGGCTTCGACAGAGAATAAATCCTTGATTAACCGGAATACCTTTCTTGCCACCGCGGAGTACTCTGTCGCGATGTATAGCCCCGCGCTGCTGTTTTGCCCGATGGTGACCGTGCCGTCCAAACGCGTGATCGCCGCCAGTTCCGCCAGCCGGCAGCAGGCTTTCTCCGGATAAAGCCTTGCCAATTCGCCTTTGACGCCGGCAGAAAAGGAGGAAGTCCGCCCCATCATCGTTCTGTGTCCCTGTGCCGGATGTCCGCGCTGAAGCCTTTATCCCTGAGGGCGCCATACAGCTTTTCCGCCAGAGTTACGGACCGGTGCCTTCCGCCTGTGCAGCCGATGGCGACCACCAGGCTGGTTTTGCCTTCTTCAATATATTTGGGAATCAGATAGATTAACAGCGATGAGAACTGGTCGAAGAATACCCGCGACACCTCATGCCCCATTACAAAATCCCTGACCGGGCCGTCCTTGCCCGTCAACTCCCGAAGCTCGGACAAATAGAAGGGATTCGGGAGAAAACGGACGTCCATGAGCAGATCCGCATCCATAGGGA
>WRNN01000355.1 GCA_009776595.1 Clostridiales bacterium | reverse complement strand
CAAGGCAAAGGCGGAGCTGACGACGATCTCGCCGGACTTCATCTTCTCGATGGCGCTTTCGACTTCTCCGATAAAGGCTTCGTCGACCACTTTCCGGGTATTGTCGTCGATGACGATGCCCACGCAGTCGCGGTCTATCCCCAGCATCTCATAGCCGCCCTTGAACTCGCCGTTCTTGGCCCGTTCGATCGCCTGATAAATCGCATTGTCCACACGCTTGAGAGCGGAGGTGATGATCGCGTCATACTCCGGCCGGCCTTCATATTGGGCAGCCTGATCGGAGTCCACGCCGATGACATACTTTCCCGCTTCGGCACAGGCCTCGATTGTGCCCGCTCCCGAAGCGCCCGCCACGCTGAAGAGTACGTCGGCATTGTTTGTATTGATCTGCGCCAGGGCAAGTTCCTTGGCCTTGGCGGAATTGGAGAAGTCATTGGCATAGGACACGGCTACTTTGATGCCGGGATTCACGCTCTGGGCGCCTTCAATGTATCCGATCAAAAAGTCCCAGATGATGGGCGTATTGTCCATGCCGCCCACAAAGCCGACGGTACCGGTTTTGGAAGTCTTCGCCGCGATCATGCCGGCCAGATAGGAAGCCTGATTGGCATTGAACAAGCAGGAATACACATTGTCCATTCCTTCGATCTGGTCGTCAAATATGATATATTTCACGTCCGGATACTGGGGGGCTGCCGCCGTCAGGGGATCGTGCATATTAAAGGTACCCACGACGATGATTTCCGGGCTCTTGTCCGACGCTTCCAATAAAGCGGTGTCGTATTTCGTGGTGTCGTTGGTGATATCCACAATATCGGTGGTATAGACGTCGCCAAAATCCGCGGCTACTCTCTCTACGCCGGTTCTGGCGGAGTCAAAGAATGACTTGTCGCCATAATTGGAGCCGAGCAGAACGACGGATTTCTTTTCCGCCTGCGTATTGCTTCCGCCTCCGCCCCCGCCGCCACAGGCTGCGAGTATACTCAGACAGAGGATTGCCGCTAGAATTACCGCTATGGTTCTTTTCATAATAAAAGCCTCTCTTTCATGTGATGATGTTGTTTTAAATTGACACATCAAGTCCGTAAGGTACTAAAAAAAGCATTACGCCAGTTCCAGCGCAATCTCCATCATTCTGGTAAAGGCGGTTTCCCTCTCTTCCGGCGTAGCAATTTCGCCGCCGCCCCCGATCACGTCGGAGACGGTCACGATGCACAAGGCGTTCACGCCCGCATACGCCGCATTCATATAGAGTGCCGCAGCCTCCATCTCGCAAGCCAGCACCCCCATCCCCGCCCATTTGTCAAGTGCCGGAGAAGCGCTGTAAAACAAATCGTTGGAGACGATATTGCCGACCCGGACAGGGATGCCCTTGTCTCTGGCCGCTTGTACCGCTTTCTCCAGCAGCGCGAAGCTGCAGATGGGCGCATAGGTGCCAGGCAGCTGATATTGTGCGGCATAGTGGGAATCATAACAGGCGCCCATGCCGATGATCACGTCGTAGAGCTTGGAATCCGGCTGCATGCCTCCGGCTGTGCCTATCCGAATCAGGTTCTTTACCCCGTAGAAGTGGATCAGCTCATAAGAATAGATTCCCATCGAGGGCATGCCCATGCCCGTGCCCTGCACGGAAACCCTTCTGCCCTTATACTTGCCGGTATAGCCCAGCATACCGCGGATACTATTGTACTGAACAGTGTCCTTCAAAAAAGTTTCGGCGACAAATTTTGCGCGCAGCGGATCCCCCGGCAGCAGTACCGTCTCGGCTATATCGCCGGCTTTGGCCGCATTGTGCGGCGTCGGGGTAGTTTGCATTTCGTCTTGTTCATGCGCCATATGCTTTCCTCCTTATAGAAAGTATTTTCGTTGTTTCTTTCTCCCGGGTTGCGGATGGCAGCCCGTTTTAAAACTCAAAATCCTCTTTGTTGCGTTTTTTGACAATAAAGGAATAGATTGCGTATAGAATAATGACAAACAGATAGGGAGACAGTTTGAATAGCAGATCGTATCTCTGGTTGACCGTGGCGATATTGTTGGACACCGCGTCAGAGAAGCCATAGATCAGCGTCGCAAAGAAGCCCATGGCAGGGTTGGAGCCCGACATGGCGTCCATGGCCAGGGCGAGGTAGCCGCGCCCGCTGGTCATGTTGGCGTTAAAGAAGGACAGGTAGCCCATTGACAGATACAGGCCGCCCATTGCCGCCATGACGCCGCTTATGGACAGCGCGATGAATTGGACGCGGCCTACCCGGATCCCCACGGATTCCGCCGCCTGCATGTTTTCGCCCACGGCGCGGATTTGCAGGCCAAGAGGCGTCTTATAGAGCAGAAGCCAGAGCAGAACTACGCAGAGAATGGCGAAGTAGGTCAGGATATTATGCCCGGAAAGCGCCCTGTCCAGGAAAGCGCCGGCAAAAGGGATATAGCGGATGAAGGGCAAGCGGAGCATAGGGAATGTAGAACTCAGCAGCGACGAGGTAACGCCCTTGTCCTTGATCAGCGTATACATGATAAACACAGTCCCTCCCGTAGCCGTCAGGTTCAGGGCGATGCTGGATATGACCATGTTGGCTTTCAGTTTCAAGGCAAACAGGCCAAGGGCCCAGGCGAAGAGGAGCCCGATCAGCAAGCCGCAGACCAGGCCCAGCAACAAGCCAGTTATC
>WRNN01000354.1 GCA_009776595.1 Clostridiales bacterium | reverse complement strand
GCTTCGGCGTAGGGGAGTCCGGCGGAGAGGAAGCGGCGGAGCCCGTCCTGATACGCAGCATCCGGGAAAGCCAATCGCTGTGCCGTAGCCTGCATATCGCGGAGGGCGTCGCTCTCGGCGCCGAAGGCCAGGTGCGTCACACCGGCGGCTGCCAGCAAGGACACGCCTCCCAAGGCGAACCAATGGGCGCTGCGGGTGGCATAGAGGGCCGGCAGCTCGATCACCAGATCGGCGCCGCAGGCAAGCGCCATTCTGCTTCGCCTTTCTTTACCCACGACAGCCGGTTCCCCTCTTTGCATAAACCAGCCGCTCATGACGCAGACGATGGCGTCGGCGCCTTTCTCCTGACGCAGCTTGTTGATTTGCAGCAGATGTCCATGATGAAAAGGATTGTATTCGCATACGATACCGGCGATCATAGCCATGCGGGGATATCCTTTCTTATTTTCATGCATTGCATGATTGAAACGAGGAAAGAAATGCGATATGATAAACTTATTCTACCATAGAAGCAGAATCGTTTGCAGAAGAATCATCACGAGGGGGTTGAAATATGGATTTACTAACAGCAATTAAAGAGAGGGCCAAGGCGGAGAAAAAACACATTGTACTGCCTGAGGGTACGGAGCCGAGAACACTGCAAGCCGCCGGACGCATTGTGAAGGAAAAATTTGCAGACATCACGCTGCTGGGCGATGTCGAGGCAGTCAGGAAAGCCGCCGCGGCAGCGGGCGCCGATCTGGAAGGCGTAACTATCGTGGATCCGGTAAAGTCGCCGGACTACGAGAGCTTCTGTGAAAGCTACTTTAAGATGAGGGAAAGCAAAGGGATGACGCGGGAGAAAGCTGCGGAAACCTTAAAGGATCCCCTGTATTTCGGCGTGATGATGGTCTATGCCGGACAGTGTCACGGCATGGTGGCAGGGGCGGAAAACGCAACCGGTAATGTCCTGCGTCCCGCGCTGCAGATACTCCGGACGAAGCCGGGCATTTCGTCCGTATCGGGCGCCTTTCTGATGATTTCGGATAATAAACAATTGGGAGAAAATGGCGTCAGCGTTTTTGCCGACTGTGCCGTAAATCCCACGCTGACCGCGGAGCAAATGGCGGAAGTCGCCTTCTGCTCGGCGGAGACAGCCAGGGAGCTGGGCGGGATCACCGAGCCGAGAGTAGCCATGCTGTCCTTTTCAACCAAGGGCAGCGCCAGCCACGAGACGGTAGACAAGGTCGTGGAAGCGGTAAAAATCGCGCATGAACGATATCCGGATCTCCTGCTTGACGGAGAGCTGCAAATGGACGCGGCGACGGTGGAATCCGTGGGACAATCCAAATCGCCGGGCAGCAAAGTCGCAGGCCGCGCGAATGTCTTCGTCTTTCCCAGCCTGGAAGCGGGCAATATTACCTATAAAGCGGTACAGCGTTTTGCGGGCGCGGAAGCCATCGGGCCGATCCTGCAAGGCATGGCGAAACCCGTCAATGACTTGTCCAGGGGCTGCAGCATAGAAGACGTGATCAACACGGTGGCCCTGGTCTGCTGCCAATAGCAGCCGCAGGGCGGCAGCTTATAGTAGGAAAGGGTGGAGAAAATGATGCATAAGGCTTTTCGATGGATTGTTATCATGCTGTGCACCGCCATGCTGTTACCCGCCTCGTTTGTCCAAGCCGCCTCTGCTGTCGCCGGTGTACCGGCAGAAGTAACGGCGTATCCGGGCGACAGAACCATTGTCTTGCAATGGAGGGATCCCAATGAAGGCCCGGCGGGTGTTTATCAGATCAAGGTTGGCGAGGGTTCATGGATAAGCTATACTACGGACAGCCTTATGTTTGACGCCGTAAACGGGAAATGGGTCCACTTGTTCGGCGGCCTGACAAACGGAAGGGAATATACCTTCCGGATCCGCGCCCTCGACGGGGAAGGGCTGCCCGGACCGGCGATTATGCTGCAGTCGACGCCTGTTTCCTATGGAAGTGTCCAGGAAGCGATCACGGATTTGCTCTCTTTGCAGGACATTCCCCTCCTATCGGCGAACTTTGAGAGCCCCCGCCTGAGCGCTACGGATCTGTACTCCGTACACGGCATAATCCTTATGCCGCCGGGAGGATGGGCGGGAAGTCCGGATCCGGGCGAGGGCTTATCCCGGGAGAAGCCGCATAAAGTAACGATGACCTTGGACGCCATGTATAATCATTCGTACATCATCCGAACCCGGATTATGGTCGGGGAAGACGCCGAATTTGCCTTGTATGCCGCGAATGACTGGAGAGACGAAGTGTCGTATGTCGACAGGCTGGACGAAGAGTTGAACTGGATGGACAATGTGCATGTGTACATTAAAGTGAGCGCCGGGAACAGGCTCCCTACAAGATATTATGACGTAACCGTAAAGCTGCCCTGACATACCTCATAAAGGTCCGCGGAATGGATACGGAGCGACTTTCTTTCTACATCGATCGGCGTTTACGCGTAATTGAGGGCTGGTATTTGATTCGCGGGCCAACCATATTCGCGCCATGTTTGCATGGCGCGTTTTTTTTGTCCGTATAGAATGAGACTTGATTCAGTGAGGGTTCTGCCCCACCCATTCCATTTTGGCATGATTCACAGTCGTTATCCGCATTTGCCCGCCACGGAGGGCGCATTGTACAATGTCACCAAAGTATTGT
>WRNN01000353.1 GCA_009776595.1 Clostridiales bacterium | reverse complement strand
GCGGTAGGCGCTTTTGCAGCAATGACACAAACCGGGCGCAAACCGAAGCCATGGAAAAATCACGATGATTTTTCAGGCGATGGGAGCCATGTTTACCCGGCCACACGTCGCGGATTCTTCTTGACAAACATCTGTTGAAACCATAGAATGAATTATCAACAATAATCGATTTTCGAGTCTTTCGACCTAAAGAACGCTTATACTTGGAAAGCAATCCATGGTCAAAGAACGATAGGGTGTGTTTGAAAACAGGCACGCCTCCCATTCTGGAAAGAAAATCATTTCATGCGTTTACTTTACCCGAAATGGGTTGAACGCTTTATGGCCTTTTCAGATGAAAAGGCCTTTTTTTCGCGATGCGCCGCGTATCAGGAGAATACCTGACTGCCTTTATTGTTAGCAATATAAAATTTTATGTTATAAGGAGGATGGCCATGTTCCTGAAAAAAATTACCCTTACCATCAACGGGGTGGACCGCATGATTATCTGCGAGCCGGAAAAGGATTCCCTTGCCGACGTCCTGCGCCGCATCGGCCTCACGGGGGTGAAAGTGGGCTGCGGCGCCGGCGTGTGCGGCGCCTGTTCCGTCATACTCGATGGGGAAGTGGTACGGGCATGCGTGAGAAGGATCAGTTCGGTTAAGGAATTCAGTGAAATCACCACCATCGAAGGGATCGGCACGCCGCGGCATATGCACCCGCTACAGGTTGCCTGGATGAATTATGGCGCTGTCCAGTGCGGCTTTTGCACCCCCGGCTTTATCGTTTCCGCCTATGCGCTGCTGGAGAAAAACCAAAACCCCAGCCGCGAGGAGGTCCGCGATTGGTTTCAGCGGCATCGCAACGTCTGCCGCTGCACCGGTTATAAGCAAATAGTAGACGCGGTTATGGCCGCGGCCAAGGTGCTTCGCGGGGAAGCCACCATCGAGGACATTACCTTCAAACTGCCGGAAGACGGGAATTATTACGGCAAGCCGCTGGTACGGCCTGCCGCGCCGGCGAAGGTATGCGGGCTGGCCGACTACGGGGAGGACATGGCGATGAAGATGCCGGCGGGGACCTTGCACGCCGTCATTGTGCAGCCCAAGGTCAGCCATCATGCGAACATCCTCCGTATCGACACGGCCGAAGCGGAAAAAATGCCCGGCGTGGTCAAAGTGGTAACCCATAAAGATGTCAAAGGGACCAATTACCTGAACCTGGCCACCTCCAGTAAGCGCAGTACCTCGACACAGCCTGCGCATATCATCTTTGCCTATGACAAGATCTATCGCTACGGAGACAGCATCGGCGCCGTAGTCGCCGATACAGAGGAGAACGCCCGCGCGGCTGCGGCAAAGGTGAAAGTCGAAATCGAGCAGCTTCCCGAATACCTGAGCTTTCTGGACGCGGTCATGCCGGATGCGATACGGGTCCATGAAGATACGCCCAACATATGCGTCGTACAGCCTGTACTCAAAGGCGCGGGCCTTGAAAAACCGGCGGCTGTCGGCGAGATCATCGACAAGGCCGATTTCCGGGTGGAAGGCAGTTTTTACTCTTCCCGCCAGCCCCATCTTTCAGTGGAAGGGGATACCGTACAAGCCTACTTCGACGCCGAAGGCGTGATGACCGTCCATTGCAAAGCGCAGGTGATCGGCGCCAATATCCAAAATATCGCCAAAGCAATCGGCTTGCCCAATGAGAAAGTGCGCATTGTCATGAATCATACCGGCGGCAGCTTCGGCTGGTCGATGAACGGCGCCTCCTATGCGATCGCCGCGGCTTGCGCCATGGCGGTAGATAATCCGGTCGCCTTGCATTTCACGTATGAAGAACACCAGCTTTTCAGCGGGAAACGAAGCGCCAGCTTCAGTAATTCACGCCTGGCCTGCGACAAGGACGGGAAGATCGTCGCCGCCCAATTCGATATCGGCTTGGACCACGGCGCCTATCAGGACGCGGAAAGCCTGGTAAACCGCCCGGCCCGTTTCTTTTACTTCCCCTACAATATCCCCAACGTCGCGGGCTTAAGCCGCTTAGCCAACACCAATCAGACATTTGGCGTGGCTTACCGTGGCTTTGGCGCGCCGCAGGCCTACACAGCCGGCGAGGCGATGATGGATATGCTGGCGGAGAAAGCAGGGATCGACCCCTTTGAATTCCGTTGGCGCAACATCGCGCGGACCGGTGAGACGAATATCAATAGTTATCCGTTTTATGAATATCCGATGGAAGAAATGATGAATATCATGCGGCCGCTGTATGAGAAAGCGGTGGCGGAAGCAAAGGCCGCGGACACGCCCGCGCTGCGCCGCGGCGTCGGTTTGGCCTGGGGCGGATACAACGTTTCCAGCGGCCCTGCCGACAGTGCGAAAGTGGCGATCGAGCTCAATCCGGACGGAACGTTTACAAAATACGATACCTGGCAGGACGTAGGCCAGGGCGGGGACATCGGCTCCCTGATGGTCACCCTGGAAGCGCTCAAACCGCTCAAAGTCAAACCCGACCAGGTCAGGCTGGTGCAAAACGACAGCGGGACGAGCCCGATCAGCGGCTCCTCCTCCGCCAGCAGGATGCACTTCATGACCTCCATTGCCACCAAACTGGCAGCGGACCAATTGATGGACGCCATGAAGAAAGCGGACGGAAGCTGGAGGACGTATGCGGAAATGGTGGCGGAAGGG
>WRNN01000352.1 GCA_009776595.1 Clostridiales bacterium | reverse complement strand
AATAATGTTTCGATCTTCGCATCCATTCCCATCACGACCATTAAAATATTCTATCAATGCCAAATGCATTATAATTTGTTTTTATCTTATAAAGACTATACTATAAAAGCAAGCGAATGGCAACCGCCCGATGATGCGCAAAGGAGGAAAACGACATGCTTATCGAAGAGCTGCAGCAGGAAACCATTGCCCTGTTATCCCTGTCAACCATATTGCTGTCCGGTTTCCTTCTCACCGGTATAGCGGAAAGACTCAGGCTTCCCCGTGTCAGCGCCTACATTATAACAGGCATCCTCATCGGCCCGTATGCACTGAACATCATCCCAAAAAGCCTTGCCGAAAACATGGGCTTTGTCCGTGACGTCGCGCTTGCTTTTATTGCTTTTAGCGCAAGCAGGTATTTTGACAAAGATACGATCAAGAGAACCGGCATGTCTATAATTGGGATAACTCTCCTCGAATCGCTTCTGGCTGGCGTGTTAGTCGCCGCTTCCATGCTGGTTTTCTTTCGCCTGGATGCTAAACTCGCGCTGCTGCTTGGCGCCATCGCGACAGCAACCGCGCCGGCCAGCATGGTGATGACCATCAAACAATATCGCGCTCGCGGCGAGTTCGTCGATCAACTTTTTCAGGTCGTAGCGCTGGATGATGTACTATGCCTCCTGGTGTTCAGCATTGTCGTCGCCGCGGTGAACGCCGGCGCAAACGGATTGGGCCCGTTTGCGAATGCGGTGGCGCCCGTTGTTGTGAATATGTGTATGATCGCCGTCGGCAGCTTGTTTTCTCTTCTGCTCAATTCCTTTATCCGGCTGCATCATGGCAACAAAGACAGCCGTCTGATTATTGCGATAGCCTTGCTGCTCGGATTGTCCGGTTTATGTTCCGTTCTTGACGTTTCACCCCTTCTGGCGTGCATGGCGTTTGGAGCGGTGTATATCAACCAGACACAGGATAGCGAGCTTTATGACCAGCTTGACGTTTTCACGCCGCCCATCATGCTGCTATTCTTTGTGGTATCCGGCATGCATCTCGACCCGGGCGTCCTTGCCTCTTTCGGGATGGCGGGCGCTGTCTATTTTATAGTCAGGATCATCGGGAAATACATCGGCGCCTATGCGGGATGCTGCCTGTATAAGACGAGCAAGCCGGTACGGCGTTATCTGGGGGTCGCGCTCATACCTCAGGCAGGTGTTTCGATAGGGCTGTCGTTTTTGGCGCAAAGAATCCTTCCGGACGCGATCGGGCAATTATTGGTTACGATCATACTCGCCTCTTCTGTCCTTTATGAGCTGATCGGCCCTTTATGTGTCAAAGTTGCCTTGATGCGGTCAGGCGCCATTCCCGATACTGAGTAGCACCCATGCTTCGTCTTTCCTCTATAATCTGCTATTATAACAAAAGGATAAATTGGGCAGCGCCAAGAGGAGCGATTCCCGTTCGTCGGGCGTATACTTTTTCCGGAGCGTGGTGCCTGGCCGCCAAAAGGATAAAAGAGACTTCATATCGATCAAAAAATCCAGGTCTTTGATCGGCGTTTTGCCGAGATTCGGTCCGCTGATGACCAATTGCTCCAAACGAGGCAATGCAGTAAGCGGCGAATAATCTTCGATGCGCTTGAGATTGACAACATGGAGCACGATAAGGGTATCGAGGCGGCTAAGCGGCGTTATATCCTGAATGCCCGAGCCGGCGCCTAGATACAAATATTTCAGCTTTTTTAAGTTTTCGAGAGCCGACAGATCCGTATAGTTACCCCATTTGAAATGAAGTTCCTCCAGGTTTTCCTGACAGCAAGCCGCATCAAAAAGCCGCTGCGGGACATGAGAGCGAAAGTGAATAGCCTTTAACGCTTTCGGATTGGTCTGTAAAAAATCGATCCACTCCGCCAGTATTCGCTTTTTATCCCGTTCGCTATAGGTTTGGATATCGGATAGGATCTTTGCGTATTCCTTGCCGGCAAGCTGCGTACAGCTGACGCAGATTCGCTCTTCCCCCTTATATTCGCTCAGCTCCTGTATAACATTTGAATAGTCGGCGTTTTCTTCAAAATAGCTTTCTTCAATATACTGCTTCTGTAATACCGGCATCATGATGCTCCTTTCCGGCAGATCGCCCGCATACTTGTTCATACCCGATATATATCTCAAGTATAGCATNCCTTTCCTATGATTTAATGCTTATTTGCAGTTCAGCGCCGAATATGGTAGCGCCGGCATCTTTGTTTTTATAATTATTTCGTTTATAATATATAGGAAGCCATTATAAGTGCGCCTTAGATGTGCTATACAAGAAATCATATAATTGAGTACCTCTAAATACTGTCATTCCGCGTTCGACGCGGAATCCCCCGTGCATTGCCAGCACTGTCGAGGAGAACCGGATCAAGTCCGCAATGACGATCATATGGGTTATTAGAGGTACTCAATTTGATATCATCTTAGGAGGTTTTATCATGAAAAAATCGGTCGCATCAAAAGCAGTTACAGTAGCTGCAGGTCTTTCGGTCTTATGCCTATTGACGCTGGTCCTAGTTGGCGCGGCGCCTTCACCGGCAGTGGATGCGATAAAAGTGATAGTCAATGGTAAGGATATCCGCTTTCCGGACGCCCAACCCTTCATCGACAGCAATGGGCGCACTCAGGTGCCAATGAGGTTTGTGGCCGAGGC
>WRNN01000351.1 GCA_009776595.1 Clostridiales bacterium | reverse complement strand
ACGGAACTGGAACTGCTGCATGACAGGATGGACAACATCCGGATCTACTACACTTTGGACGGGAGCGAGCCTGACTGCTTCAGCCCGGTCTATAACCCCTCCGCCAGCTATTTTCAACCAGAACTGATACTGCCTCTCACGCTGACGGAAAGCGTGACGGTAAAGGCCTTTGCGGCGGGCTACGGCAAAGACAAAAGCCCTGTCGCCACATTCAGCTACAGGGTGGAGCAGGCAACGCCGTCTGAGGAGTCTGCCGCCTGGGAAATCCGGGTAACCGGCCCATCCGGGGAGGAGGCGTTCCGCTTTACGGAACCGGAGCTGGCGGATGCTTTGCAGAAGCTGGATTCCCCGTCGCCGGACTATCCACGGTCCTTCGGGAATAGTTACTCCACGATCAATAACTGGCCTGCGGCGCGCTTCTACGCCGCAGACGGCTACACCGTAGCCTCGATACTGGAGCTGTCCGGCTTGTATGACCTTGCCCGGACGGTTACCTTCAGGGGAGAAGACGGCTACGAGATCAGCCTTACCCGGGAGCAGCTTTTGACGCCGCAGTATTCTTATCCCCGTGTAAATGAAAGCGACGAAGGGGCGGAGCTGGTATTCCCCCTTATCGCGTATCGGTGGCGGGAGGGAACGGATGACCTGCGCGCCCTTCGCGATGCTAAGCCCAGCCTGATTATCGGGCAGCGTAATCCTTTTGAACATACCAATCCCGCTTTTGTAATAGGCGTAACGGAGATTCTCGTCAGCGACGCTGCTTGTGAAGCCTGGCCCGCGGCGACCACTTTTCCTCTGCCCGGACTTATCGCAGCCGGAGAAACAGTGAAACTGCAGCACCCGGATTTTGGACTGGTCAAAATGCATTATACCCTGGACGGCAGCGCACCGACTGTGCTTTCGCCCATGTATAATCCCAGTACGTATCAACCCGAGCTCAACGCGCCGATCCCGATCCTCGAACCGACTGTCATCCGTGTGCTTGTCACCGGATACGGCAAGGAGGACAGCGAGATCGCCACATTTTATTTCACGACGAACTAAGTACTGCGGGAGGGCGCCATGTACGGATTCGCAAACGCCAAGAATTTAGTGCCGGCAGCTTTCATTTGCTGCGTAGCGCTCCTTTCCGCCGCCTGCGGAGGCACCGGGCAAGGGACGGCGCCAGCGGGATCCGGATCTCCAAGGCAAATGCAGACGGAAGCAGCGGCGGATAGCGGGGATCCCGAATATGAGGCGCTGGTCATTCAGGTCGAGGGGCTGCGGGAGTTGGACGGCGATATCGCGGAAGTCAGTATAGCGGAGCTGCGAACCTTACCTCAGCAGGCGCTGGAAGGCAGCTATAAACGCACCACCGGACTGTATGAAGAATTCTTTATGGAAGGGCCGCTGCTGCAAGACGTCGTCGCCCTTGCCGGCGGAAATCTGGAGGACTATGAAGGCCTTGGCATGATCGGCCGCGATAATTATTATTGTCTGTTTTCCCGTGATGTGATCGACGCAACCCCGGATTTGATGCTGGCCGTCAAAGTGGACGGAGAGCCGAGACTCGACGAAGACAAATACCCGGCCTGGGCCGCGGTGCAGGGACAGTTCGGTCCCTATTGGGTCAAGCAGGTCGCTAAAATCATTCTGTACGAGGAAGTGCCGCGGAAAGCCATTACCAGCGTCTGGACCTTCGACAGCCTCACAGAAGGTATCGCGCGCAAGGAGTACGAATACTATGGATCCCGGGACATGGCAGTGGATCTGGAACAGATCTTTTCCCGGCTTGACTATGTGGACAGCAAAGCTTTCTTCACGATGAAATCCGCGGACGGTTTCAAGAAAAACGAAGCCATGAATATGGTCAAATCCCGGTACTACATCAAGATCGACGGGGCGGACGCGCCGACAAACGTGGCGCCATATATACAACTGGGAATGAATGTACAGAAGATCGCCTGGTTTTCCACCAATGCCGACGCTGTGTTTTTTCCGGACTTACTGCCGGAATACATGGATACGAAAGTGATCAAGGGCGAGGCAGGCATTCCCCTTGATGAGCTCCTCTATGAAGTGGAGGTTGAATCGGTCCGGGCGGTCCAATTCGACCTGCTGGGCAGGGCAGGCGAGCACTACAGGGTTCAGGGCAGCGAGCTTACCGACGCGATTCTCGTTCCGCTGTCTGATGGAAGGGCGAAGGTGGTCTGGGCGGAGGGTTACGATTACGCGGATATAGACAGCCTTATGAGAATACGGCTGGCGGAATAGTGTGACTTATCTGAAAACGGGTGACAGGAGGACAGGACTCTTGTGACAAAACACAGACTCTTCATTCCAACAGGGCGATTCTGTATCGCGGCGCTTTTGTTAAGCGGCTTATTGCTTTGCGGCTGCGGGGGACGTCAGGATACTGCGCTTTCGGATGCGGAAGCAGCGGCGCTCACCGATATCTGCGGGATGGATAGACAATCCTTCGGGGACGTCACGGAGCAGGTAATGACAAAGGCGCTTCAGGCGAAGTTCCGTGCGGTGGCAAAGGTGTACGAAGCCGGGCGCTTCTATGCGTTCATCCTAAAGCCCGTGGCTTACAACGGTCCCCTTACCCTTGCGGCGGTGATCGACGGCGATCATAACGAAGTCGTTGGTATACGCATTGTGCAGCATACAGAGACGCCCCATTATGTG
>WRNN01000350.1 GCA_009776595.1 Clostridiales bacterium | reverse complement strand
AAAGCGGTGAACGACACCACCCTGGCCGGACTGATGAAGAATATGGACGACTGGCATATCGACATCTCGGTCACCCAGCCCGTGGTCACCAGGCAGTCGCAGTTTCAGAAGATCAACGACTGGGCAGCCGGCACAGCATCGGACAGGATCGTCAGCTTCGGTGGGATTTATCCGCAGACCGACGATTATAAGCGGGATATTGACTATATCGTCAGCCTGGGGCTCAAGGGGCTCAAGTTTCACGCGGAGTACCAGGAGTTTGACGTCGACGACGAGCGTATGCTCCGTATCTATGACTACGCACTGAGCCGCGACTTGATCCTCCTGCACCATGCCGGCTTTGATCCGGCTTATCCCCCGCCGTACAGAAGCTCGCCGCAGCAGTTTGCGCGCATCGCGCGAGCGATGCGGGGCGGCGTCATTGTGGCGGCGCATCTGGGCGGGCACGACCAGTGGGACGACGTGGAGGAGCATCTGGCGGGGACCTCGATCTACCTGGACACGTCGATGGGCTTCGAATATTTCTCGCAGGAGCAGTTTCTGCGGATCCTGGATAAGCACGGCGCGGACAAGATCCTGTTTGGCTCAGACGCGCCCTGGAGCCACGCGGGAGACGAGATCGCGCATATCCGGGCGCTGCCTGTCGCGGAAAGCGACAAAGCCGCCATCCTCGGCGGTAACGCCTGCCGCATCCTGGGGTTATAACCGGGACTATAGTGGGAACCCTCATATCCCCGTGTACGCCGTATGCGCGCTTACCTGCTTCTCCGCACTTTTCCGGTATTTCCCGGTATTTTCCGGCATTTTCCCTGCAATTTTGCATTTTCCCTGCGCAATTTTGCGCTTGAAAATCTTTGGGGATCATGCTATGATGGAGCAGCAACAAGGGCAATTAGCTCAGCCGGTTAGAGTACATGCCTCACATGCATGGGGTCGTGGGTTCGAGTCCCTCATTGCCCATAAGCGAGCAGGGCCGCGCAATAGCGCGGCTTTTCCATGCCCCGTAAGGGTTTCCCCGGAGTACAACGCTTCGGGGATTTCTTGTTTGTAGGCGTTCGTGGACACTCGGGGGCAGTCGTAGCATGACCGACGTGCATAAAACGTGCATCGAATCTGGGCCATGAGGGACTCGAACGCTTTCATTCGCCTTGGATGCTAACAGTCCTATTCGTACAGGATGTTATCAATCGCATTGACAACGCACTTTATTTCATATATTATTCTAGTGCGATCATTAGAGGATCATTAGAGGAGAAGGTGATTTTATGGCACAGACAAATCTCACAATCCGTATCGACGAAAACTTGAAACGAGAAGCAGAAACCCTGTTTACCGAGATCGGATTGACGATGTCGGCAGCAATCAATGTATTCTTTCGTCAAGCCATCCGAGAACGGGCCATACCGTTTCAGCTTAAAGCCAAAGCCGAAGATGAGAAAAAGTACAACGAGTATTTCAATGAGTACAATATGAGAGAACTTGCCGAATCTATAGCACAGATAGAACGCGGTGAAGTAATCACTTTCACTATGGACGAATTATTGGCGATGGAAGAAGAAGATGCCGTTATGCCTCAACGTGCCGTAGATTTTATACATAGACACAAGGAGGCAAAATAAGCCATGGTTCAAAGTGTCAACTTTTCTATGAAGGGCTTAGAAGATTATTTCTTTTGGCAAACGGAAGACAGAAAGACGTTAAAACGGATCAATTTGCTGATCAAAGATATCATTAGAAATGGCTATACCGGTATCGGCAATCCTGAACAGCTAAAAGGCGATCGTTCCGGATATTGGAGCCGTGAAATTGACGAAAAGAACCGAATTGTATATCGGATAACCGATGACAATATAGCGGAAATCGTGCAGTGCAAAGGACACTATGATGATAAATAGGCATACTGCTACTATATCAGTTTACCCTTGTAATCATTGGCGTAGTGTCTTTAGTGCTCACGGCGGTTGCCCTGGTACTCAAGATACACAGAAAAAAGTAGCCGCCAGCTTCTCACGACAACGGCTACTTAGGTAGAGTTCTCGGAGGGGTCACCGTCTATCGGTAACGCCTCTTCCCTACGTCCATCATAACCACCCTTTACACTGTTGTCAATGGCGTTTTTGCAGTCACGAAAAGGCGTTTTTACTGTGCTTTTACTTCCTTCAAATGTAGATTGTATGTGTATCGACACAGTATATCCACTGTGATAAACTGGAAACGGCGTTACCAGTAACGGTAGGCGGTTGCCCCTCCATTACCCTTATTGTCTTGTTGCAGTATCGGACGTGGAGGTGAGGCCTATGGTGACATGGAGTGAGCTGTTTCAGTTTACCCTCGTAATCATTGGCGTAGTGTCTTTGGTGCTCACGGCGGTTGCCCTGGTACTCAAGATACACAGAAAAAAGTAGCCGCCAGCTTCCCGACTACGGCTACTTAAGCGTTGTACGGAGGGGTCACCGTCTATCGGTAACGCCTCTTTCCCTACGTCCATCATAACCACTGACTATGCTGTTGTCAATGGTGTTTTTGCAGTCACGAAAGGGAGCCGAGGCTCCCTTTCGCTGTGTCTTTGTGCTGTTGTGCTTATCGCCTGATTAGCGCGATCAGATGGTGCAGATGATGGACTGCGTGCCTTCATCCCAGGATACTGTGTAGCCAAAGGCTTCCAGCAGGGCCCGGAGGGCAGG
>WRNN01000349.1 GCA_009776595.1 Clostridiales bacterium | reverse complement strand
TGGGGCCTGACAAACGTGCCGGACGGCGATTCCGCTTTCATCAAAAGGCAAATGATCAAAATGATCCGCTCGACCTTTGAAGCGGCTTTCTCCTGGCAACAGCCAATGCATGCCATCTGGCTTTCCCATAATCTGGAATTCTCTTGGAACCTATTGCTGTCCTGCTTTGATAATCAGGACGCCGGCACAGGGCGCATCGCCGATGCGCTAACCTATGCGGGNGCCGGCGATAATATGAAGCCCCCCATACAGGGAATGGCNCTTTTATGGCTCATGGAAAACAAAGACCTCAGCGGTTTCTCCAAGGAAGACAAGGAATTCCTTTACAACGGAATGTCGAAATGGACNAATTTCTTCTACGAATACNGGGATTTGGATAAAGACGGATTAGTGGAAGTCCTGACNGCGGGAGAAACCGGCTGGGAAAGCGGCTCCTATTTTCAATCCGGATTTCCTTTGGTCCTCCCGGATGTGAACGCTTATCTGGTACTGCAGATGGAGGCCCTTGCCAAGCTGGGCCGCATGATCGGTAAAGAGGAGAAGGAATGTGTCGCCTGGGAAAAACAATCCAAAGAAACCATACAAAAAATCATTGATAAATGCTGGACGGAAGAGGGTTGGACGACCTACAACATCATGACCGGAGAACGCTGGCCCGTCGTCAACATGGCGCCGTTCTGCGCGCTCATTCTGGGGAAACGGCTGCCGCAGAACATCATTGACCGGTCGATTGAGATCATGTATAAAGCGCCTTACGATACGCCCTATGGTATGGGATCCGAACGGCTCGATAGCCCCTGGTTCCGGCATGGATGGTGCCAGGGCAGCATCGCAATGCCCATGCAATTTATCCTGTCACTGGCATTGGAGTATTGCGGCAGGCCTGATTTGGCAAAACAGTTAGCCCTCAAGTACTTAGACACGCTGATTAACCACAAACTTTACCATATCCACAATCCCTTTACCGGCGAGGTGGAATACGGAGAAAATGGAATGAAATTCTACGGGGAGGAAGCCTTATTCCTTTCCGCCTGGACTGCCGGCTGCTACATTTACCTGGTCGAGCATTACGGCCAGAATTGAAGTCTGAAAGGAGAGATTCACAGTGACGCATCCCTATCTTATCGATCTCAATGACAAGGACAACTGGCTCTTTGCCCAAGTGCTTGGCAATCCGGCAGCACCCGGCGAGGACCAGCGGACGATCCAAATCGGACAGGGCACGCATAGGCTTTGCACGATCACAGATTCGATCATGTATCCGAGGCCGCAGGGTGCGGAGGGTACCATGCATTTCCATGAGCACCAGGTTGGCTACGAGTATTTTTTCCTGGACAGCGGCGGTATGGATCTTTATGTCGACAGTAAAAAAACCTACGTCGCGCCGGGAAGCATTGTCTTTTTCCAACCGGGTCAGGCGCATGGGATGTCTTTCCGCGCGCCGTCCAAGTACCGGGGCGTGATGCACGACTTCAAAAACAGCGACACAGCCCATGAACGATGGCTCCTTAAGCAAAAAAGGCCGGATATTGCAGCTTCGCCGGATTATATGCAAAGATTTGTATCCCCCAAATTTGATTCCGCCTCCCGCGAAGCCTTCCCTTGCGTCGAAGTCCCTGTAGAACAAGTCTCTGCAGTCAGGCATATCAGCCGGCCCCTGGAAACGTTTACCTTTGAAGGCCTCACCATGAAGTTGATTACTGCGCGCTGGGAAAACGGCGGCGTCAAAGAGATGTGGGCGGCGGAAATGGAACCCGGCTTTACCGCAGAGTGGGTCGAGTTTCCAACGGAAAATGAAATGTACTATGTCACGGAAGGCGAGATCCGCTTTAAAGTCTATGACGAAGAATTCACAGCCTATCCCGAGTGCTTTGTGAAGATCCCGCTCTACGCCGCCCATAGCATAAAGGCCCTGAAAAAATCCGTTATGTATGATATCTACGGACAACCGCGCTGGCAAGCCTTTCTGCAGGATCACGCGGGCATTATGAGAGATCCCGCGAGGGCAAATGACAAAGCATTGATCGAAAAGCTGAAAGAGAAGTACGGCGTCCAAATTAAGTCAATCGGTATGGAAAAGTAGGTTTTCTTTATCCTCAAACAACCACCCCAATCCATTTTTAGCGCCCGTTGGCTGTTTATCACACGATTGGGGTGGTTGTCTCGTATTATGGCATTATGCTGTGATGAAGAAAGAAGGATTGCTATGTATCGCCTTGCCTATACGAATCTCAATAAAACACAGGTGGAGCAGGCCCTTGCCGGAAGCGGCCCTCCCGTAAGCGCGTCCGCCTTCTGCGATCGCCTGTCCGGAAAGACGCTGAAACTCGTTTTCGATAAGCTCCCCGTGGAAGGGCCCGTACTGGAGTACTCTTTTCAATCCGCGACGAAACTCACCTTGCAAGAAAACGGAGGGCCGGCTGTCTCCTGTGACTACGGCGCACATTCCCTGAAGGATATCACGCTTGTCTCGCATATGGTCCCGGGTACAAAGCGCGGCTATACCCTCATCGTCAACTGGAAAAGTTCCGTCGTCACCGCCTTTGAAATGTGGTTCATCGATTACGAAGGAGAAACCCCTGATACGACGAAAACGTTCATTCCTGTGGCGGAAGCGGGAAAGCAGCCGATATACGTCAATCGCGAGGTGCAGCGGCAGTATTACTTTGGCTATATCGACGAGCCG
>WRNN01000348.1 GCA_009776595.1 Clostridiales bacterium | reverse complement strand
ATAAACTTAGAACAGGAGGATGAGGTATGGCATTTTGTAACAATTGCGGAGCACAGCTTGCAGAGGACGCGCGGTTTTGCGGTTCCTGCGGTCAGCCTGTCACCGGTGACGAAGCCGTTGATGAGCAACAAGACCTGCAGCAGCCGGAATTCCAGGATACCCTGGATGCCCGGGATACCCAGGATCAAGCAGTAGAAGCGGAGACAGCCGTCGAAGAGCAGCAAAGCCCGCAGCAACCCGAACCGCCACAAACGGAGGGTCAGCCGCCTCCGGCGAAAGCAGCGTCCGGCCTTCAAAGCCAACTGAACTTAGATACGCTGAAGACGATCGTCGAGAGCACAGCGGATGAAACCGAAGCTTACGACCCGGCAGATATCGAGAAAAATAAGAACATGGGCGGGCTTGCCTATATTCTGTTTTTTCTGCCGCTTATATCATGTCCGGATTCAAAATATGCCCGTTTTCACGCGAACCAGGGCTTAATCCTGCTGATTCTGGGCGTTGCCGCCGAACTGGTTGTCCGATTACTGGCTTCCCTTCTTACCTGGAGGCTTTCCTTAATCACAAGCCTGATCAGGACTGTGGTCCGGCTTGCCATCTTAGCCCTCGGCATCGTCGGTTTGCTTAACGGNTTTTCCGGCAAGGCAAAAGAGCTGCCTTTCATNGGCNCTTTCAGAATCCTTAAATAATCGGNCGAAGTTCATCATANAGTAGAATCATAGGTAGAAATAAATGAGAAATAGGCGGACAGTGTATTGACAAACCTGTCCGTCTGCTTTATATTTTGTTCAAATGCAATTATCTCCTTTTCATGAACAGGAGTGATTAAGATACGATGAACAAGAGAGACTGGATCGTATTGGCGGTTTTAGCCAACTACAGCTATCTGAACCATAGGGAAATCGTAAGGCGCACCGGTTTTTCCATTGGGCTTGTGAATTCTTCGCTGAAAAAGCTACTCGAAGAAGGCTACATTGACAACAGTTTCCGCATCACCGAAAAGACGGTGCAGTACATGGAGGGCGCCAGGCCGCAGCGGGCTGTCATCCTCGCGGCGGGAATGGGACACCGGATGGTGCCGATCAACCGGGTACCCAAGGGCCTTCTGAAGATAAACAACGAACCGCTTATCGAAAGGATCATACGGCAGCTTCATGATGTGAGCGTGACGGAGATTCATGTGGTTGTCGGCTACATGATGGAGAAGCTGGAATACCTTATGGACGCCTTCGGGGTAGAATTGATCTATGATCACGAATTTGCCGACCGGGACAGCCTGCATACCCTCAGACTGGCTTCCGGTCAGTTGTCCAATTGCTATATCGTACCGAGCAATGTCTGGATCTCCCGCAATCCGTTTAGTAGAAATGAATTCTTTTCCTGGTACGCGGTCTCCGAATATGTGGACGACGATAGTTTTGTTCGGTTAAACCGCAAGATGGAACTGGTCTATACAGAGGATGAAAGCGCCGGGAATTCGATGACAGGCTTATGCTATCTCATGGAAAACGAAGCGGCGGAAGTCAGGGAGCAGGTCGTCCGGCTGGACAGGCAGCGCAGATTCTACAGGGAAACCTGGGAAAGGGCCTTATTCTCCGGAAGCAAGATGCTCCCTTATGCCCGGGTCATGCTCGGGCAGACTGCTTATGTAATCAACACTTATGAGGAATTGCGGGAACTGGACAGCGAATCGAAGGATCTGCGCTCAAGGCGAATGAGCCTGATCGGGGAAGTATTCGGGGTCACACCGGAAGATATCACCGACATATCCGGTTTATTCAAAGGGATGACCAACCGTCTCATGCGGTTTTCCGTCGCGGAATCCCCTTACATCCTTCGCGTACCGGGCGAAGGCAGCAATGAACTCATCAATCGCCGGCAGGAAGCGGAAGTCTACAGAATCCTTGCTGATAAAAACTTTTCCGACAAAGTCGTCTACATCTCACCGGAAGACGGTTATAAAATTGCGGAGTATTGGACCGACGCCAGAGTATGCGATATCCAAAGCGACGAGGATGTGGGCGTTTGTATGCGGCATCTTCGGAAGCTCCATGAGATGAAGCTGCAAGTATCCCATTCCTTTGACCTGTTGGAAAGGCTTGAGCATTATGAGAGTCTGCGCGACGGAGAACCGCAGTTTTCGGATTACGAGGACACGAAAGAAAAAATCCTCGAACTTACCGCCTTGCTCGGCGTCATGCCGAAAGAAAAATGCCTTTGCCACATCGACGCGGTGTCGGACAATTTCGTATTTATCGGTGATCAGGTATACCTGATCGATTGGGAGTACTCCGGCATGTGCGATCCCCACATCGACATTGCCATGTTCTGCCTTTATGCCGACTATGATAAAAACCGCGCCGACCGCGTCATCGATCAGTATTTCGGCGGTGAAGCCAATGATCTGGATTACTTCAAAGTCTATGCCTACGCCGCAGCCGGAGGCCTCCTCTGGTCCGTATGGTGTGAATATAAGGACAAAATGGGGGTAAATTACGGGGATTATGCCATGCGGCAGTACCGATACGCCAAGCGCTTCCATCAGTACGCGAAAAGGTTTATCGAAAAGGCGCTGAATCAGCTTGAAGTGTAGTATGTTCCGCCAGTCGCAGAAAGGAGAATAAAACATATGGATCAAACGACAAAGAATAAGCGGGGCGATTTGCTGAAAGCACTGGATTGGCCG
>WRNN01000347.1 GCA_009776595.1 Clostridiales bacterium | reverse complement strand
CGATTAGATGCTGCTTTCCCTTTCAGGAGGGTTTATGAAGAAGTGTGTTCCTGCAATATTAGAATTGCGCAAGACGCGCTGCGTATTTACTGCCTTTGGGACTATCTATACTCCCAATATAGGGTTGCTTTTGATATTACATTAGCCATTTTAAACTTTTTATGATAACATTTACAACAGACGCAATGACTCCATTGCGCGGATAGGAAAACAGATGAACAGTACCGGGATAGAAACTAAAAAACCATTGCGGCTGATTGTGACGGATCTCGACAATAGCCTTCTGCGAAGGGATAAAAGTATCTCTGCCTATACAAAGTCTGTATGGGAACAATGCAGGACGAAAGGCGTATTCACCGCCTTTGCCACAGCCCGGTCGGAAAGCGCATCCAAACGCTTTATGGATTGGCTGAACCCGGATGCGATGATCAGCAACGGCGGCGCCCTTGTCCGCGCGGGAGACCGGGTCGTCTACCGCGCGGCGATGAGCAGGGAGATCACCAACCGGCTGCTGCAAGCGCTCCTTCAGTCGCCGGGGGCAGGCTATATTACAGTGGATACCGACGAAGGCTATTTCGTGAATCAAGCGGTAGAGGAGAATACGCCGGGATGGATCGACTATCTGCCCGCTTTTCCTAAGGATTTTTCGCAAGGGCTGGATTGCGACGCGTACAAAGTCTCCGCGCAATTGCCGGACGAAGATCGCGCGCGGGACATTCTTACCGTCTTTCCTATGATCGACGTCATCCCTTTTTATGGAGAAAACTGGTATCGCTATGCCGCAAAGGGCGCGGATAAGTGGGACGGCGTCAAGGCGCTGGCGGCCCATTTAGGGCTTGGCAGAGAATCCGTCGTAGCTTTTGGCGATGATTACAGTGATCTGGAAATGATCCGGCAATGCGGCGTCGGCGTTGCTGTCGCCAACGGGATCAGCGAGGTGAAGGCGGCTGCGGATGACGTCTGCGCAGACTGCGACGAAGACGGCATAGCCCATTGGATCGAGGTGCATTGCCTGTGACAGGTAAAACCCTTGCGTATCCCGCCCTTCCGGAGGAGAAGCCGGATATCCGTTTACTGGCAATCGATCTGGACGACAGCCTGCTGACTGACGCGCTGGCGATTACGCCCAGAACAAAGAAAGCCATTCAGGCAGTACGGGCGCGGGGCGTCACCGTCACGCTTGCTACAGGCCGCATGTTTCAGTCGGCGCTGCCTTATGCCCGGGAACTGGAGCTGGATGTACCCCTCATTACCTACCAGGGCGCTTTCGTCTGTATGCCCGACGGCCGGATCATCAGCCATCAGCCCTTCGACCGGCCACTGAGCATCGAGCTGTTAGAGTTCCTGTTGCCATACGGCTGCCAGGTCAATGTCTATGTAAAAGACGAGTTCTATATCGAGAAAAGCTCTCCGGAGGCGGAGGTCTACCGGGCGCATATCAGAACCAATTTTCATGAAGTACCCAGCTTGACAGCGATGATAGCCGGAGGTTCCGAAGGGGCGACCAAGATCGCCGTGATTGCCGGGGCAGAGCAGATTCGGGAAATCACAACCGACATGCAGAGGCGTTTTGGGAATAGGGCCATCGCCGTACCCAGTAAGCCGACTTTTCTGGAAATCAACAGGCCGGATACGGGAAAAGGCATTGCTTTGGCCGAAATGGCAGCCGGTCTGGGGATAGCGCGCAGGCAGGTCATGGCCATCGGGGACAGCCCCAATGACCTGGACATGATCGAATATGCCGGCTGGGGCGTGGCTATGGCAAACGGAGAGGAAAGCGTGAAAGAAAAAGCCCGCTGGATCACAGCCTCCAATGAAGATGAAGGCGTGGCTATTGCTATTGAACTTTTACTATTATCCTAATACGGATCATAGGGGGAGATATAAATCTATGACACAAGACCAAAAATTGGAAGTATGGATTATCACAGGATTATCGGGTGCGGGAAAGACAAACGTCATCCGAATTCTGGAGGATTGGAATTACTTTTGCATCGATAATCTGCCTCCCGCCATGCTGGCGGAGACAGTGGAGATGATCCGGGCTGCGGGAAGCATCCGCCGCCTGGCTTTGGGCGTGGACGTCCGCAGCGGTATGCTGTTTGAACTGCTGCCGCCAGCTTTGGAAGAATTGACCGCCCGCGAAGGCAAACCCAAAATCCTCTTTCTGGACGCGGATACGCCTACGCTGGTCAACCGCTTTAAAGAGACCCGCCGCCGCCATCCGATGGCTTCCGAAGGGATGTTGGTGGAGACCATTCAAGCGGAAAGAAGCCGCCTGGAAGCCATGCGGGAAATCGCGGACGAAATTATCGATACCAGTAATCTGAAGGTGAAGGACCTCAAAGAGATACTGGAAAAACGGATCAATGCGGAGGGGCGGGAGGATCAACTCAAAGTCCATATCGTATCCTTCGGTTACAAATACGGGATCCCTATGGATGCGGATCTACTCATGGACGTTCGTTTCCTCCCGAATCCCTTCTATTTGTCCGAGCTTCGGGAATTAACGGGCAAGGACGGCCCGGTCAGGGATTTTGTAATGGGGCATGAGGTGTCGCGGGTATTCTTCGACCAGTTTTCATCGCTGTTAATCTATCTGATTCCCAAGTATATTGAAGAAGGCAAAACAAGCCTGGTGGTTGCCATCGGCTGCACAGGCGGACGGCACCGGTCCGTAACTCTGGC
>WRNN01000346.1 GCA_009776595.1 Clostridiales bacterium | reverse complement strand
GTGACCTGCTCCGGCTCATCCATGCTGAACGCTTTGACCAGGCCGGCTTTCAAGATGATCTCCTTGCGCATGGCGGAGATCATGGCGACTTCGCCTTCTTCTGTCCGCCCGCCTTGGGTGACGGTGATGAGGTCGCCGGGTACGAAGAGCGAAGCGTCGTCGGCGCTGCCTACGCGCAAAGTCATCCTGTCCTCCGACAATTGCTCCAGATTGGCGCTGCACTTACGCGCCGTGGTCTGGCAGAGGCTGCCTTCTTTAATCGCCACCTTGATTTTGTCGCCCTGCTTGCCTTCTTCCTTCGCCTTGATGGTAAATACCGGATGACGTTCGTCCGAGCGGTCTACTACGGCGAAAGCGGATTGCCGCGCCACGCCGGCGCGAACAAAGCAGCAAACGGCGCCGCCGTTCTCAAAGAAGCCGCGTACAGCCATGGGCGCGTAGACGACAGGGGCGTCGATATAGCCGCCGAATACTTCCGTGAATTGGGTCCAGTTGGTGACAAAGGTCGGCGTGTTGAGGGGGCCGGACTTTGCAGGGCCGATGATGGCGGCGACGCCGGTGGAGACGCCGGCGATCGGGCCGGGTACCTCTATCTCCTGCATGTAGACGCCCGGCGCCTTTCCCGCTGCATTAAATGTGACCATACTTGTTCCTCCTTATTTAACTAATCCATTGATATATTTGATTTGCAGCNCTTCTACGATATGGTCATAGCTCGTCTCGGGCANGGGGATNGAGATTGTGGCGGACAGGGAAAACGAAGGGTGAAAAGCACAACCTGCCAGGCTCCAGAAATCCGGGCGCTTTGGCAGGTCATGATCCATAAGGGAAACGAGAGGCTTCGGAAGGCCGTCTGCGTTGAACTCCGCAGGCAGATAAGCGGCAGGTATGCTTCCTGACGCGGCAAACACGGCGCATGCCCGGCTGAGAAGGCGGATTTGTAGGAGGGCCGCTTCTTCCGGATCAGCAGTATCCGGCCAGGCGGATACGATGTAGGTGCATTTGAGCCGAAGAGGCGGGGGCAGGGACACCCAGGCGTCCCCGACGCGCTCGTATTCCTTTTCATTGGAGCGCAGTTCGGCGTCTTCTGCTAAGGCGCAAAAATAGAGGTTCAAGGCGTTTTGGCCGCGGATTCCCCCGGGGAGCGCGAAAGACGCGACGGGCTTCTCCGGTAAATCCGACAGACGGGCGCATACATATTCTCCAAGAGCTTCGGTGAATAAGCGTAGAATGGCAATACCCTCCTCTGACTTGCGGATCATGATAAAGGCGCCGTGCTGTTCTCTCTTTGTTCTACATACATGAAACTATAATGTAGAATTATCGGAAATTCAAGTGGAAATTTTGTCATTCCACATGAAAAAATGATTATTCCATATTAAATAATGGAATAATCATAATTGCGTTGTTATGTAACTGGAAAAGAGATCGTTTGCCTATATTGTTGCTGAACGCAAAAAAGCCGCATATCTGGATTGGATATGCGGCCCGGATTCTTCTGTTGTCACGAACCTCAGCCCGGATGCTGCGGAGCACTAGCCCTAGCCGGCGTCGACGACCTTTAAGCCTTCCCGCAGGGCGTCGTTGTTCGCGTCGGTTACTACAGCGTCACCTTCGGTCAAGCCGGATTCGACGACGAATTCTGTCCGGAGTTCCATGCCGGTGACGACCTCCGTCGCCTGTATGCTACCGTTCCGCAGGGCCCAGACCATATCCCTGCCCTCATCCTTGTAGAGGGCGGTTTTGGGTACCGTCAATTTGTTTTCCTCGCGATAGAGGGTAAACCGGACGTCCACGTCGTAGCCGGCGCCCAGGGTGATGCCTTCGGTTCCCGCCCGTTCGGGGGTAATCCGCACTTTGACCTTGCGCTCTTCCAAGCCGAGGGCGGACAGTTTCACTTCTGCGTTGGTTTCCACCTGATCCACCCTGCCGGCCAGGCTGATGTCGCCCTCGCGGCGCTTCAGGATGAGCTCCACGATATCCCCGGCGTGAACGCTGTCCACGTCGGAGGTGGAGATAAAGACTTCGATCGCCCCGCCGTCGGATACGGTGATTTCGGCGACAGGCGCGGCGGTGCTGATCAGGTTGGTGTTTTTCGCGTTCAGCCGGGTGACCACGCCGCTTGCCGTAGCACTTACCCGGCAGTTTTCGATATCTTTCTCAAGCTGGGCGATATTGATTTGCTCCACGCTGATCAGGGCCCTGTAGTAATCCGCCAGGCTGACGCTGCCCGCGCCGGCGGCGATGACGGCCAGTTCCGCTTGCGCCGCTGCCAAAGAGGTCTCCAACTGATCGGCGGCGGAACGGGCGGCGTCCACATCGGTCTTCGCAAGGGCGCCGGCTTCATACAGCGCCTCTGCTCGCGCAAGATCCTCCNTTGCCGAATCCAGATTCTTTTCATTCTGCTCAATCAGGGTATTTTGGAGGCGCATTCGCTCCGCCAGCGTCGCGTTGCTGCTCTGTTCCTGGGCAGACAGCGAGCGGATCTGCGCCTCATAGCCCCGGATGCTGCCGCGGATCTGGTCGATTCTCTGGAGCAGGGGTTCGGCGTCGACGGTACACAAGACATCCCCCTCACGGACGCTTTGCCCTTCCTGCACGTTCAGTTCGATAAGCCGGCCCTGCACCATCGGATAAATCTGGATCACCGTATTCGCGGTAAACAGGCCTTGCTCGGTGAAACGCAGTTC
>WRNN01000345.1 GCA_009776595.1 Clostridiales bacterium | reverse complement strand
ACATCGTCCTACGGCCCCAATCCGCTATCCGAAGTATCTTAGGGCGCGTATGTTCCGCGAATCCCGACGGGGTATGGGGCAGAGCCCCATGTAACATTCACTTAAGGCTGCGCAGCTTTGGGTTATGGGCGCAGCTAATCTTAGGAGGAGGAATTTGTATGGCAGTTTACAAAATCGGGGAAGCTTTTATCGATGTACTCAATGCCCATGGATTGGATAAGGTTTACCTTAACCCGGGCGGCGAACTTGCCGCTTTCCAGTCTTATGTGGGCGTAGCGCGCGCGGAAGGGCGGCAGGCCCCGCAAATCGTCCTGTGCCTGGATGAATCGGTGGCGACCGCAGCAGCCTATGGCAACTATATGATCACCGGCAAACCGCAGATTGTGATGGCCCATTCCGAACTGGGGCTGCTCCAGCTGGGCAGCAACTTGCAAAGCCTGCAATGGGGACGGGTACCGGCTGTGATACTGACCGGCTACGCCAATGCCGACGTGCAGCGTACACTGTGGAATGGCCAGCCCCACGATCAGGGCAATATCCTCCGGCACGTCGTGAAATATGACCGGATGCTGAAAGGCGACGAAGATTTCCACGATGTGTTGTATGAGGCTTTCCGTATCGCCTGCACAGAACCGACCGGGCCGGTCTATATCAGTTTCCCCATGGGCTATTTCTCCCGTGATATCGAGAAGCCGGCCTCTTTACCGGCTGTGGCGAAGACGGAAGCCTTGCCGGCGGCAAACAGGGAAACCCTGAGCCAAATGGCGGATATCCTTTTAGAAGCGCGCAATCCCCTTGTGATCAGCGGTTTCGCGGGGCGCTACCATGAAAATGTAGGAGCTTTGGTCGAGCTGGCGGAAACCTTGAGCGCAACGGCCATCACCGGCTACAGCTGGATGAATTTCCCCAGCGCCCATCCCCTCTGCGCAGGCATAGAGCAGATCGGGGGAAGCCGCAAGTCCTTTCTGGATCATGAGGAAGCGGACGTCGTGCTGGTCTTTGACTACGATGTGCCTTATGTGGGCGGTCCGCCCCGATACGGCGCCGATGTGAAGATCTTGCAGATCGACGTGGATCCCCTGACACAGGGCCGCGAGCTCTGGGGAAGGGGCGCCGATATATTTGTGAAGGCCGACGCCCGCGAAGCTATCCCGGCCTTGACGAAGCTGCTGAAAGACAAGATCACGGCGGAGAAACAGGTCGAGTTGGATGCGCGTTTCAAGCGGATTGCCGCTAAAAATGAAGCCATACGCAAGGCCTGGTATGAAACAGCGCAGAAGCTGTCGGATCAGGACCCGATTTCCCCGGATTATCTGTTTTATTGCCTGAATCAGCTCATTGATGAAGATACCATCGTGATCAACCATACCCTCGCCCAATGCGCATCCGTTACGGAGCAAATCGTACGCAGCAAGCCGGGAACCTGGTTTGGCTGTCCTTCCGGCGGCATAGGCTGGGCGCCGGGCGCGGCACTGGGCGCGGCCTCCGCATCGCCTGGTAAACTGGTCGTGGCGATGATGACAGACGGCGGTTTCGTCTGGGGCTGCCCCACCTCTACGTTCTGGACCGCTTCCCGATACCCCTTCCCCTTCCTGGCGATCGTCTGCAATAACCAGGGTTACGGCGCTATTCGCGACATTCAGAAGGGTGTGCTGAATAAACAGGACCTCAGCGATCAGTTCTATTTCGAATCCGCTGTGGANTTCCANCTGGATTATGCGATGCTGGCCCAGGCGACAGGCGCTTTCGGACGCGCCGTGACCAAATCACAAGACGTGCTGCCCGCTCTCAAGGAGGCTTTGGCGGTCGTTCGCGGCGGCAAGCCGGCTGTGTTAGACCTGCACCTTCCCAAGCATATTTAGCCGTCTCCATGCCATTCGGCGCGTAAAGGGAAGAAGGGAAAAAGCCAGGTTTTGGTATTGCGAGAGGTATGATGAACAAAGAAAAATGGCTGCTGCAGGAAATCGATCTATCATGGAAAAAACTGTGGTTCCCTTATTTTATTACGTTCTACTTTATGTGTATAGCAACCTCACACCCCAATATTGACTATCTTTTTTTCTTCTGCTCCGGATGCTGATCAAATATCTTCTGAGCACTTTTTCTTTCAGATATCCCATAATGAATTATGAAACAGTCATCTTCGACTGAATCTTCAAGTAAAGATGAACATGATCGACACTTATGCTCTCGTCCAATATCTCCGTCTGCTTGAATTCCTATAACTTTCCAACTATCTCTCGGATATCAAGTCGTGTCTTTCCATACATCATTTTTCGCTGATACTTCTGAATGAATACGATGTGATATATTCAGTTCCACTTGGTTTGTGATAAATTATTACTGTCTATGGATTGCCTCCCTCTGGTTTACTTTGGCATGTGAAACCTTTGTCATTATACCAGAGGGAGCGCTATTTCTTCACCTAACGCTACTGTTTGTTCCGTCCTCCCACGTATTACGTGGGTCTTAATTATGAAGTTGTTACAGAGCTCCATACTCCCTACTTTTATATAAATCTTTGCATAATTCGTGTTAGCATATTATAATTATAGATATCAGAAATTCTTTGTACTGGAATGGCGTGTGAAGTTAATGAACGTATCGGATGCTGCTAAATTATGGATTTGATAAAGCGAAGGATTCAAGCCATGAGCACAACAAAACAAATAGAAAGTGTACAGTGTGTTGGTGATATATG
>WRNN01000344.1 GCA_009776595.1 Clostridiales bacterium | reverse complement strand
GAAAGCAGAGTATGATAATCCAGTGTTGACCGAATGGTCGGTCAGATGTTCGCCATCCTGAATGCAAGTATTAAAGGAGCCAAAAAGATCATGTCCTACGAAAGAGAAAAACAAGCCACAGGGATTGCTTTGACGGACAAAGCNATCGCACAGAAGCAGGAGCCTGCATCCCCTTCATTTGAAACAAAACCCGGATCCCGCGCGTTGCGGCTCTTCCTTCCCGGCCTCCTGGCTTTCTGGGTGCTGGCCGCCGCTTTGGCCGGCTGCAGCCCCCCCTGGAGAAGCGGAAATGCCGCCATACCCGGCGAAGAAACCGTGGAAGAGCAGCCTTTGCCTGTCGTTGTCGCCCCGGTGGTGAGAAAAAATATGGAGAAAACGATGACCCTCGGCGGCCTGCTTAAGCCGCAGGAAGAAGTGGTTTTGATGGGGGGCGGCGCGGGCAGCAGGATCCTGCGCGTGGCGGTTAGCGTGGGCGACAGCGTTACCAAAGGACAAGTTATCTTAACCCAGGATATGCGGGATATCGACATTCAGCAGCAGAATCTGCTGATCAGTAAGACGCAGTTGGAAGACAGTTACCGGACATTGGAAGAGAATTATCAAACGCTGGAAGATACCTATGAGAAAAATAAACAGCTGTATGAAGCCGGCGCCCTGGCGGAGAGCCAGCTCACCAGTCTGGAAAGCCAGCTCACCAGTCTGGAAAGCCAGATGGCGGGTCTGGAAAACCAGATGAAGCAAACAGATTTGCAGTTGGAAAGCATCCGGCTGAACCGGGAGAAAATGGCGGTGACCTCTACCATCGACGGGGTGATCAGCACATTGCCGGTGATCGAAGGGCAAATGGCTGCCGCTTCAACGGTAGTCGCGCAGGTGGTCAATATCGAAAAACTCCTCCTGGATGTGCAGATAGGGGAAACCTATATCATGGGTATTCAGAAGGGGGATGAGATGGAGATNTACATCCCGGCTTACAGCAGCGAACCTGTGGAAGGCAGAGTAAAGACAATTCCCCCCAACATTAACCCCCAAACCAGGGCCTATACGGTGACCGTCGAAGTGGATAATCCTGACATGGCTATAAAGGGCGGGATGTACGCGGAAATACATATCGTCGTAGACAGGATCGAAAACGCGCTGGTCATCCCCCAATTTGCCGTACTCCGGCTGGAGGACGGGCAGGTTGTATTTGTCGAAGAAGACGGTGTAGCGCAAAGGAGACTGGTTACTCTCGGCTTGACCCTTGGCGAGGAAGCCCAGATTCTCGACGGCTTGCGCGAGGGCGAGCGGGTCATCGTGGAAGGCCAGTATTCCGCGACGGAAGGCCGTGTCCTGAATGTGCTAAGCAGAGGTGGCGCCCAGTGAAAATATTCGATTTCTCTGTCAAACGGCCGGTAGCCGTTACGATGATCATTGCGATCGTGGTGGCATTGGGCGTCATATCGCTGAGCCGCCTTGGGCTGGATTTATTTCCGGAGATGGAAATGCCGGTCCTGTTGCTTCGAACCAGCTACTCCGGNGTAAGCCCGCTGGAGATTGAAGAACAGATCACCCGGCCTTTGGAAGCGGTGGTGGGTACGATAGGCGGCGTGGAGAATATCATCTCCATTTCCAGCAGAGGAAGCTCCATGGTGATTCTGCAGTTTGCCTGGGGATCCGACTTGAACTACGCTTCCTATCAACTGCGGGACCGCCTGGATCTCATGGGCAACGCCCTGCCAGCTGACGCGACGAAGCCCACCGTTATTAAGATGGATCCGAACTCCTTGCCTATCATGTCTGTCGCTATATCAGGAGACGCGACGCTGGAGGAGCTGACGGATTATGCGGATACGCAGATTCTTCCCGGCCTGGAGCGGATCGACGGCGTGGCTTCGGTCAGTATGTCCGGCGCGGTGACCGAAGAAATCAGCGTAATGATCGATCCCCAAAGGCTGCAGGCCTATGGCGTCAGCATGAGCCAGATTATGGGCGTTTTGCGGCAGGAGAACGCCAATTTCAGCGCGGGCAGCGTGGAAGAAGGCATGCTGAATCATGCCGTCCGCGTGGTGGGGGAATTCAGCAGCATCGAGGATATCCGGAACCTCCAGATACAGAGTGCGTACGGCGGCTTCCTGCCCCTTCATTCCCTGGCCAGTGTGGAAAGAACGATCCAGGAGCGGAGCAGCTACGTTTTCATCAATGGCAACCCGGGGATCAGCATGTCGTTGATGAAGTCCAGCGACGCCAATCTGGTCCAGACCTCCGCCAAGGTGCGGGAGGCGCTGGAAGCCTTTCGGGCCGATATGCCGGAGAGTTACGAGTTTTCCATCGCTTTTGACCAGGCGGATTATGTGAACATGTCTTTAAATAATGTGGTGAGCAGCGGCTTGCAGGGCGCCGCGCTGGCGGTGTTGATCCTGATTTTCTTTCTACGGAGCTGGCGCAGCACGTTAATCATCGCCATATCGATCCCGGTATCGGTGATAACCGCCTTTGCCTTTATGTTTTTTACCAATGTCACGCTGAACATGGTTTCCCTTGGGGGACTGGCTTTGGGCATAGGGATGATGGTGGATAATTCCATTGTGATTCTGGAAAATATTTTCCGCTACCGCCAGGAGGGGGCGGATAGCCTTGAAGCGGCGATCAAGGGCGGCAAAGAGGTGGCGGGCGCGGTGGTAGCCTCTACCGTGACCACCATCGTGGTTTTTGTCCCTATTGTATTTGT
>WRNN01000343.1 GCA_009776595.1 Clostridiales bacterium | reverse complement strand
TGCGCCTGCAGCAATCGTCCCGACAGCTTTCTGTATAGAGAGGGCAAGTTGCGTAACGTTTTCCATCCAGGACCAGTCGCAGTTGTATTCGTGATATCCCGGGCTGAATAATTCTTGAAGAAACGGGGAAGAACGATGAATATTATCGTTGTTTTGTTGATATTCGGAAATGCGTTTTAAGTAGTTTGGCGTTTCCGCCTTACGGTAGCTTTTTGTGTTTAACGCATAAAGCCTTATCGATTTGGCGACCCTGGATTTTCCCAGCATTTTGGGTATAAACCAGCTCGTCTCCGCCTGATTCCATTGCAGGAGCGCGGTTTCCGCGTCGAAGTCGAGCAATTGCCCCGAAAACGAGGCGCAGAGTTCTTCTTTAATGGCGTCTCTTTTTCTTCCGGATGCGCATAAGTCATTGATTTTTTCTTCATATGCGGGCAGATCCCTACAGGAAAGAACAGCGGCAGGCACNGGGATAGCGGCNGCGAGACGGGAACACAACGCAGAAAGGGCCTTATACTGCGCATAGGTCTGTATTTTGCCGAAACGCAATACAGCGTTTACCTGTTCCGCGCCGTCTTTCAAAGCGGATAAGCTGTTTTGAAACGCCTTCAGATTTCTTTCCAGGTCCTCCTTTTCGCCCTGACTGTAGTGTGAATTTTTATACTCACGCAGGGCATGGTTATATACGCCCCCGCAGGATAATCCGGCGGCGGCAAGCATATCGCATAAATCCCGCCAATGGGTATACTCCCGCGCTGTCAAGGAATCGATTTGCTCGCCGGTAAAGCTTATGCCATCCGGATATACTTCATATTGCTCCGCTCTGGATATCGCGTCAAAAAGGGAAAAGCCGAAGGAGCGGGGCTTGTGCAATTCCCGGACCACGCCGTTCAATTCCTGCCGGAGCGCCAGGATGGCCTCCGCTTCTTCATGGTAGCTTTGCGGTCGCTTAATCCGTCCCACATTCAGCGCTTTTTCAAGNTGATCCAGCACNTCCTTCTTCCGCGCTTTATTNGAATGGAGCTCCAGACAAAACGCGCCAATGCCTATCGCGGTCAGGCGTTTGTCTACCACGCTGAGGGCNGCCATCTTTTCCGCTACAAACAGGACAGATTTACCATTATATAGCGCATTCGCGATAATATTGGTGATCGTTTGCGATTTGCCGGTTCCCGGAGGGCCGTGCAGCACAAAACTATGCCCCTGCCCCGCCGCGTAAATCGCGGCAAGCTGAGAGGAATCCGCAGCTATCGGCACAGCTAAATCCGCGGGCATTACCGTATCGTCAAGCGCTTCCGGGGANGGGAAAGCAATGTCCGACGTCCATTCCATCTGACCGGAAATGAGGCTGGAAACCACTTTATTTCTTGCCAAATCGTCCATCCGATTACGGATGTCATTCCACATTATAAACTGCGTAAAGGAGAATATCCCCATAAAAGCCAGTTCTTCCACATCCCAGCGGGCTTTGTCCATGATGATTTGCCGGACAATGTGAAACACCATTTTTATGTCGATACCTTGCGCATCTGTGGGAAGCGGATCGAGGCCGGTAACGCTCATTCCGAAATTCATTCGCAACATTTCCAGAAGGGTAACGTTAAACTGGGGCTCTTCATCACGCAGCCGGATGACATAGCCCCGCTGGGCGGATTTACGGATGATATCGACCGGGATCATGACCAGCGGCGCGTAACGCGGTTTTTCGCTGACGCCGCTCTCGTACCATTTGAGAAAGCCAAAGGCTAAATAGAGCGTATTCGCGCCGTTTTCCTCCATGCTGCTTTTAGCCGAGCGATACAAATTCGAAATCGCGGCGCTGAGCGACGCTTCGTCTAAAAATGTACGGATACGATGATTGAGGAACTCGGATTGAATCAGGGTATTCCAAATGGATTCATTGTGTATGCTTTCATATATGTTGTTGTCCCGGGGCGAATGCTCCATATCCTGCGGCCGGGACATGATTTGAAATTCTTCGCCGCCCGATAGCGCATCCTCCAGGTCATGCAGGGAATTCACTAACAGTTGAATCGCGCTTTTGGTGACGCGAAAGTTCAGCAGCGCGTTACGCAGGCTCAAGTCAAGCAGCTTTCGCTCCCACATTTGCTGTCTGGTATAGGCAATGGAATCCACCTGTGTAAGCTTCCCCAGTATCTCCAGTTCATCCGGCGCGCCGGTAACGGCAGCCGTTCCGAAAGCCTCGTCTTCATCAAGGAGAAAGGAGCCGTCTTCCTTTCTCTGGGGAATCGGGCGAATACCGCTGCCCCTTGACCGATGGATATCGACAAGATAAATGAAGTCTTCAGGATTTCGCAAATGGTTTTCGGCCGCTGAAACGGCAGTTTCAAAATCCAGCCCCTTACCGGCGGTAAAGGCCGTCGTTTCCACAACACAGATTTCGTTGATGCCCGGCGCTATTCTTTTCGTCAACGCCGATACATCGTCCTGCACACATTCGGCAAAGCTTTCCTCTTCCAGCCAGCAAGCGGTAAAGGCGTGCCCTTTAATGATCACAACCATAGCGTGCAGGCCTGCCGCCTCAAGGCAGCCCGCATAAAGCAGCGCCAGATCCAGGCAAGTCCCCAGTTTTTGCTCCCGGATGGTTCCGCTCAGCCTTAGCTTCTGACCATTTTCTTCGAAACTTGCCGGAGGCATGCAGTAGGCTATATTTTCCTGTTGAAGCGCGCCGTAGACAGCCGCCATTTGCATTC
>WRNN01000342.1 GCA_009776595.1 Clostridiales bacterium | reverse complement strand
CTAAACTGTTAACAATAATTTAACAATATTTCCCGGGTATTAGCCGCAATCCTCTGTTACCGGACCGGTAACGGCCTTGATCCAGATGGCGCATTCCAGACGCTTCTTTTCCAATTCACAGCCTATCGCATAGGGCTCCTTGAGGTTCCTGTTGAAATTCCAGGCATTGGCGTGGCAGCCGCCGCTGCAATAGAATCTGGCCCAGCAGGCGCTGCATTTCTCTTTGGCCAGTACATGGCTTTCGCGGAAGTTTTCGCCAATNTCCGGTTTNCGGACGCCATNCTCCACATCTCCCAGCGCAAATTCCGGAATACCCGCAAATTGGTGGCAGGGATATAAGACGCCGTCCGGCGTTACCGCCATATACGCATAGCCGGCGCCGCANCCGCTGAGCCGCTTGGGCAGGCATGGCCCGCGATCCAAATCAAGTAAGAAGTGAAAGAACAGGAAAGGCTTGCCCGCCTTTTCACACTCGACATAGTAGCGGGCTAATTGCTCATATTGTGCAAACAGCTCCGGTAAATCCGACTGCAGGAGCGCATAGGCATCTCCCGGCTGCGCGACTACCGGTTCCACGGAAACTGACCGGAAACCGGATTCGACCATATGGCGTACATCATTGAAAAAGTCTTTATTATAGCCGGTATAGGTTCCCCGCAGGTAGTANTTTTCGCCATTCCTGCTTTCTATCGTGTTTTTNAAATGGGGCAGGACTATATCATAGCTGCCCTGTCCCCCGGCNGTGGGGCGCATTCTGTCATGGACTTCCCTGCGGCCGTCTAAACTCAATACCAATGCGACGTCATGCCGGTTAAGNAAATCCAAAACCTCTTCATTGAGCAAAACGCCGTTGGTGGTCAGCGTTTGCTTCAGGACNTTCCCCCTGCGGGCGCTTTCNGCTTCGCCATAAAGAATCAATTCCCGCACAACGGGAAAGTTCATCAGCGGCTCGCCGCCGAAATAGTCCACTTCCACATGCTGGATGCTGCCCGAGGCGTCAAAGAGGAAGTCCAAAGCTTTTTTCCCCGTCTCAAGGGACATCAGGCTCCGGTCGCCGCCAAAGGCGCCGGCGCCGGCAAAACAATATCGGCAGCGAAGGTTGCAGTCATGTGCGGCATGCAGGCAAATAGACTTTAGCACCTGCTCGCGGGGAAACTGATACTCTTCCAACTCCGGCGCGGAGGACATCAGCAGCCCTTCGCGAATCAGTTCTTCCAAGTCCTCCCGGATCTCTGTCAAATCGGCGTCTGTGGAGATGGCGTCGGGAATGCCTGTCGTCTCGATTTGCATTTGCTTCCATAGTATTGGTAACTCGCTTAGGTCACAGCCGCTTTGCCGCCAAAAATCAACGATCTGACGGGCCAGGGGACTCAACTGATGCACCGCGCCGCTATTGACGTCCAGCAAAATATGCTCCCCGTCGAATGTAAATACATGCGTAAGGCTTTCTTCATATTTCATCTTCGATTCACCAACATCTCGCCGCACACAGCGACAACGCCGTTAGCAGCAGCAATGCAGCACACAACCGAAACGCAGCGCACAGCTGCAACGCCCTATTCCGCATAGCAAAACGCGCGCGATCCAACAAATCGGATTGCGCGGAAGCCGGCGTCAAGCGCTGAACGACGCCTCTCCTATGTCTCCTTGCGACAGATCTGATTGCCCACCGTACAGGAAGTCTTGCATGCGGACTGACAGGAGGTCTGGCATTCGCCGCAGCCGCCTGTCTTGATCGTCTTGGCAAGATTCCGCCTGGTAATGGTTTTTATATGCTTCGTCATCCTATACAATACTCCTCGTTCATCCATTGTTTCAATCTGTCCCGAATTATATCACAAGCGCCCGCCTCTTCACAAGTGGGGTGGGAGATCCGTGGTGTGAACTGTAACCTTATTTCTGCGAAAAATCTGGATTATTTTACTCGATATTGACAACCCGGGCAGCGGTACTTACAATGGGCGTATCTATGCATAAGGAGGGATACTGATGACGACGAAACGCCCCTATCTTATCGACCTCAATGACGAAAAAAACTGGCTGTATCCGATGTTTTTTAAAAATCCGGACGGAAGCCCGGGAGAAGACCAGCGGACGATCAACATCGGGGAAGGGCCGCACAAGCTCATGTGCTTCACCGATTCGGTGATCTATCCGAGAGGAGCCGAAGAGCAGGGTAAGATGCCCTTTCACGAGCACCATACGGGCTATGAGTATTTCTTCCTCGACGAGGGGAGCCTGGATCTGTACGTGGGCGGTAAAAAAGCGCGTGTCGGCGCGGGCAGTATCGTTTTCTACCAGCCCTATCAGGCGCATGGCATCGTCTTCCACGAGCCGTCCAAGCTTAGGGGGTTTTACCATGATTTTAAAAACAGCGACACGGCTTATGAGCGCGCCCTGCTTAGGGAGTACCGGCCCGAAGTCCTCGAAAACCGAGATTACTTTACCAAGATCCTGTCCGTCGAGCATGACACGATCCCCCGGGAACCTATCGTGAGCGAAGAGATCCCGGTGGAGCAGATGTCGGCGGTCAGAAGCATCACGCGCCCTCTGGAGACGTTTGCACTGGAGGGCGTCACCATGAAAATGCTCACGACTCGCTGGGAAAACGGCGGCGTCAACGAGTTGTGGGCGGCGGAGATGGCGCCCGGGTTTTACGCCGAGTGGACCCCCTACCCGATGGAAACGGAGATGTACTACATCACGGCGGG
>WRNN01000341.1 GCA_009776595.1 Clostridiales bacterium | reverse complement strand
CCGCCGGCGATCGTGACAAAGCCCAGGTCGCCGCTGTCGGCGTTATTCGACTGGATTCCGTCGCCATCCGCTTTCAGCGAGAACCTGCCGTCTTGTATGTACACGCCGTCGCGGCCGCGCAGGGCGTCGCCTGCGGCGTTTATCTCGATCACGCCTCCGTATATAGCGAGCATATCCTGTGCGCGTATCCCGTGTTTATAGTTGCCGGCTACCGTCAGCCGCCCTTCTCCGGTGATGTGCAGGTCATCCTGGACAAAAATCGCNGCGTCCGGTTCATTGTCGTCCCCCGAAGCCGCATAGTACAGCGCGTCTGAAACCGTATTCTGCGTATCTTTCTCCAGAACAAGAATTACTTTNTTCGATTTCGGTGCGTAAATTGCCGGCCCTTCTTCATTGTGAAGGGAAACGCCGTTCAGCACCAGGCGAACTGTATCGTTTTTCCCCGCGTCGATACGGATCTGTCCGTTGTCGAGCGTGCCGGACAACACATACGTTCCCGCTTTCTTAATCGAAAGCGTTCCGCCGGAGAAAGCCGCGCCTGCGCCGGTAATCCTTGCGTCAGCGCCACTAAATATGATCACTGTCGAACTGTTTTGCTCCCATGCGCCNTCCCTGTCTTCCTGTACACTCTCATATCCGGCGGCGCGAGTTGCCACGGTCTCTCCCGGCGGCTGCGCGGGAAATTCTTCCGATTGCCGCACATCATTATTAGCGGAATAGGCTGGCGCCAAAACGGCGCTGCCGCAAGCGGAAAGAAGCATTACCAATCCCGTCAGCGCGGCNAACAGCCCGGTTCGCATAAAGTGCATTCTGCGCATTTCTTATAGCTCCTCTCCGTCGTGCTGCTCACGGCTGATCCATATGTTCAGGTTTCCGTTCCGGCAGCGAAGTTCGTCCAGGAAGGACTTCGGTATGGCGTCTGTCTTGAGCTGTACACGATAGGTCAGTTCATAAAGGCTGCCCATGTTGCTCGTCTTAACCTTTTCCAACTCCGCTTTCCGTGTGTATTTCACCAGGATATCATCGAACAGTTCGTCATAATCCAAATTTTCGGGGATCGTGATTCGCAGGATACGGTCGTCTGTTTCACTTCGACCGAAACCGGTATATGCCAGCAATACGCAGGCGCCGCCGATCAGCAGAAGGAAAACAAGCGCGTAGAACAGATAGCCCATCCCGGTAACAAATCCGATTGCCATCGCGAAAAACAGAAAGCCGATGTCCCTGGCGCTTCCCGGCACGGAACGAAAGCGCACCAGGCTGAACGCCCCGGCTACGGCGACGCCCGCGCCAATATTACCGTTAACCAGCATAATGATCATCTGCACGATAGCCGGGATCAGCACCAGCGTCGCCGCCAGGCTTTTGCTGTAGGGACTCCTGAACCTATACGCAGCGGCTACAACAAGGCCGAACAGCAAAGAGCATACTGTGCAAAGGATCATGCTTTCGAGCCCGGGCAACCCGGCGCTTACACTTCCCGTCATGACCTCAGACATACAGCAGCTCCTTNCTTTCCGGCGCCCTTTCATTCAAAATATAGTCGGTATAGCATACACCGTACTTGGAGAAAGTCGTCGGAAAAACTTCGTTATCGCACAGCGCGCGCGCCAGCCATACCGGCATTCCGCCAAAGGTCTTGATTTCCATCAGAATCCGGTCATCCGGAAGGATCCGATAGCCGCTGCCGGGGTCGATAAAATGCAGATCCTCCTGCCGGAAATGAAGGTCTCTGTCGAAAGTGACGCGAAAACCTCTGTCCCTGATCCCGCTAAAAGCTACCCTTTGGTAGGAAATGTAGATTTTAGGCGACACCTCATGCGTTTGAAAATAATACGCCAGTTCCTTCGCTATTTGCGAAGAATCCGCCATGACATACTCCCGCACTGTGCGGCGGGACAGTTCGCTGAACGGAATGGCAAGCCTGCGTTTATACACAATATCTTTATACTTTTTCTTCAGTTCCAGAAAAGACCCGTTCGCCTGCGCCATCACGCCATAGCAGCGCAGCCGCAATTTTTCTTTGTAGACAGGCTTCTCGAGGGAAAGGCGTATAACGTCCCAGCCGTCGGTATCATAATACAGGTTTTGCACCAGGTAATCGTCATAATCATCCGGTTCCATATGAAGCGACAGGATACGGCCAAGTTCGTCATACTGTTCCCCTGTGATCAGATACTTTATCTCGTAGCGTTTAAATATACTTTGCATGATCGATAGCCTCCTTTACCGGCAGGATAGCAAATGAACCTTAAAGAAAGATTGAAAGCGCATCCTTTTCACCTATTGTTTACAAGGTCTGAACATATTCGTCAAACAGGAAAGGCCGGCTGCAAGCAACAAAATTCCCGCTGAGAAAAGATAGGAAATCCACGGCGACCCGGTTCCGGCTATCTCCATGATCCCCGTCAGCATCGCAGCCGATGTGAGGGAAGCGATGCCGGAATGGTACAGGTTGCAGCCTATGCGGGTAATAACGGACAGTCTTACGGGCAACAGGCAGGACAGGCCCGCCGCCGTCAGAAACACAAGGGTCCCGCCCAGCAGCGGATAAAGGAACATGAAATCCATACTATCGCTTCTTATCCCATGCCCGAACCGTGCGTAAACATTGGTTATCACAAGGCAAAGAACGGCTGCCGCAAGGTAAACGACCGCCGTCTTCCCGCATAAGCGCCGCATTTTCCGTTTGATTTCAATATCCGATATAGACAATGTC
>WRNN01000340.1 GCA_009776595.1 Clostridiales bacterium | reverse complement strand
AGCGCGGCAATGAGATGACAGAGGCGTTGGAAGAATTTTCTAAACTGCGCGATCCTAAAAATGACGAACTGATGCTTAGCCGCACGGTGCTGATCGCCAATACCTCCAATATGCCCGTTGCGGCGCGGGAAGCGTCGATCTACACAGGGATGACCATCGCGGAATACTATAGGGATATGGGGTATCACGTGGCAATTATGGCGGATTCCACCTCCCGTTGGGCCGAGGCCTTACGCGAAATATCCGGTCGTCTTGAAGAAATGCCGGCAGAGGAAGGCTTTCCCGCTTATCTACCTTCCCGTCTTGCCGGATTCTACGAACGCGCGGGCTATATGGATACCTTATCCGGAAAGATAGGCTCCGTTACGGTTATCGGCGCCGTTTCCCCCCAGGGCGCTGATTTTTCCGAACCGGTGACCCAGAATACCAAACGCTTCGTGAGTTGCTTCTGGGCGCTTGACCGTCAATTGGCTTATGCCCGCCACTTTCCTTCTGTCAACTGGACTTCGTCCTACTCCGAATACCTGGAAGCGCTTTCGCCCTGGTATAATCGCGAACTGGGACCCCGCTTTGAAGAATTGCGCAAGCGCGCTTCGCTGCTGCTTTTGGAAGAGATGAAACTGATGGAGATTGTCAAGCTGATCGGCTCCGATATCCTGCCGGACGACCAGAAGCTGATCATTGAATGCGCCCGGGTCATCCGCTTGGGGTTTTTGCAGCAGAATGCCTATCACGAAGTGGACACCTATGTGCCTATTAAAAAGCAGATGGAGATGATGGCGGTCATCATTGACTTATATGACAGCGCCCTGCAGCTGATCGAACGGAACATCCCCATATCGCAGCTGAAAGCGAAAGGGATTTTTGACAAACTCATTCGCATGAAATATGAGGTTCCGAATGATCAGCCGGAATTGCTTGACAACTATAGAAAGGAAGCGGAGGAAGCGGTGTCAAGGACGCTCCTGGACAACGCCTGACGATTCCGCAGGATGGAAATACGGTTCAGCGTCCGCCGTTAAAACCGGGCGCTGAACAACAATAATCGCAGACCTCAGCGCCGCGGATCCGGAGGAGAACATGAGAGTTGAATATATCGGTTTATCGGAAATAAGGGGTCCCCTGGTCATCCTGGAGGATGTAGAGGACGTCGCCTACGACGAAACTTGCCGGTTCACGCTGGAGAACGGAGAGAAGCGTTTCGGCAGAATCATTGCCATCGACGGCAGCCGCGCGGTCATACAGGTATTTGAGGGAACAAAAGGCATTTCCCTGGAGAACTGCAGGACGCAATTCCTGGGGCATCCCCTGCGTATACCCTTATCCCCGGAGATCCTGGGCCGTTCCTTCGACGGCGCAGGCCGCCCCATAGACGGACTGGGCGAAGTCTATCCGGATACATGGCGGTCCGTCAACGGCAGCGCGATCAACCCCGTATCGAGAAAGTATCCGCGAAACTACATCAGCACAGGCCTGTCGGCGATAGACGGTATGGCGACGCTGATACAAGGCCAGAAGCTGCCTATTTTCTCCGGATCGGGGCTCAAACACAACGAACTGACCGCGCAAATGCTGCGTCAGGCCCGTATCCCGGATCAGGAAAACGCGGAGTTTGCCATCGTTTTCGCTGCGGTTGGCATTAAACATGACGTAGCGGACTATTTCCGGCGCGACCTGGAAGAATCCGGCGCGCTGGAAAGAACTGTCATGTTTTTAAATCTTGCCTCCGATCCGATCATTGAACGGATACTTACGCCTCGATGCGCGCTGACCGCCGCCGAATATTTGGCCTTTACCCATGGTTACCATGTACTGGTCATCATGACGGACGTCACGGCCTATTGTGAAGCTCTGCGGGAATTCTCGTCTTCCATGGGCGAGATACCAAGCCGTAAAGGTTTTCCCAGTTATCTTTACTCTGATCTCGCGTCTTTGTTCGAACGGGCAGGCATGATCACCGGCTTGCCCGGATCGATAACGCAAATGCCTATCTTGACCATGCCGAATGATGATATCACCCATCCTATCCCCGACCTGACCGGTTTTATCACTGAAGGTCAGATCGTTCTCTCGCGGGAGCTGGAGCAACGCGGTATCTATCCTCCCATCTCCGTTCTCGCCTCGCTTTCACGTCTGATGAAGGATGGCATAGGCGCCGGTTTTACCCGTGAGGATCATCCGGATCTGTCGAATCAGCTTTTTGCCTCCTATGCCAAGGTACAGGAAGTGCGCGCGCTGGCCTCCGTTATCGGGGAAGACGAACTGGCGGAAGGCGATCGTTTGTATATGCAATTCGGCCGTCAATTTGAAGAAGTTTTTCTTAGTCAGGCGCCGGATGAGGATCGTTCGATAGAGAGGACCCTGGATATTGGCTGGGACGTCCTGTCCATTCTCCCCGAGGGCGAACTGGACCGTATCGACGCCGCTTTGCTGGAAAAGTATTATACCCCCCGTATCCGTGCCAAAGAAAGCGGCAGTCTCGCCCCTCCGGCGGATACGCGAGCTAAAGTCGTATGAGCGCGGCTATCCCTACAAAGGGAAATCTGATCGCGATTAAACGCTCCCTTGAACTGGCACGTCAAGGCTATGATCTCATGGATAAAAAGCGCAATATCCTGGTGCATGAGATGATGGGCCTCATCGACCGGGCGTCGGAGGTTCAGCAGCAGATTGACGTCGTGTTTCGCGAGGCGTACGCCTCCCTCCAAATGGCGAACATCACCCTTGG
>WRNN01000339.1 GCA_009776595.1 Clostridiales bacterium | reverse complement strand
ATGTACATTGAAGCCCTTGACAAGAGCAGCAGTAAATGGTAGCAGGTTATAAAATCAACTATGATATAATAGGCTTCATCCCTCTGGATTAACTGATGAAACAGTAAACGACATGACCAAAAAGCCAATGTCGTTCTTGTAATTTATATTATACTGTTTTACGAATATTGTATTGGGAGTAAGTGGCTAACGCTGTGGAATCGCTGTGTCGCGAAGTGTATGTGTAAGGGATGAGTGGCTTTGCTGTGAACCAGATAGGGTTATGGGACAGCGCCCCATCAAATCATCATACCAAGGGAATGCGGATTCGTTTAGGTTGCACGAGAAGAAGAATAAAACGGCACTATTGCAGCTTGTAAAGAGATGCTGAATAATACAGAGACACATTTATCATGCAACAGAGCAAGGCATTACGTGATAAATGAAGATTCGTTCAATAGGCAACAGCTCGTATCAGCGCTCGGATAGCAGCCTCTTGATGGCGCTGCCTAAACCTTTGACGGTCAGCTCGTACATCGGGAAGACTTCTTTCACTGCCTGGATAGTCGCCCCGCCGTACAGGCGTTCCCACTTCCTCTTTCGATATGGGATTCAGCCAAACCGACCGGCGATATCTGCGCTTCATCCGCTTCAGCCATTCGATACCCGGTAAAGCATTGGAACGCTCAAAGAGCACATTGCCTCCCATGCGGAAGAGTTCGGAATCCGCCATGGAGGCGTCGCCTACATAGATCACCCGGTATTCGGTATCGTGGTTGCGAAGGACATGTTCCGTATCGATCCATTTCCCGTTACGCAGGTAGGGTCATTATACAAGTGGTCATAGACGCAGTTGTGATAATAGTAGAATTTTAGGTCCTTATAGTGGTTGGCTTTACTCACCGCTTGAAACAGCTTATTGGAGATATCGGCAAACTGGCTCATGGAACCGTCGGAATCGATGAGCACAATTAATTTGATAATGTTCTTTCGTGGCTTTTTGAAAACAATCTGCAGCAGGCCGGCCTTCTCCGAAGTCCGCTTGATCGTCTGGTCGATATCCAGTTCGACGATATTTGAATCGTTGATGGAGGAAAACTGCCTCAGCTTTCGAAAGGCCATCTGGTATTGCCGTATATCCAAAACAGTATCGTCGCGGAAATCTCTGAAAATGCGGTCATGGGCCATGGCAATCGCGTTTCTCCCGCGCTTCCAACCCTTGCCGCCGGGCGCGGATCCCTGTCCTTCGCCCTGCATCATATCCGCTTCCTCCGGTAGTTTCCCGTCCTTCATAAACATTCTGGAACAAAGGCCGCAGCCGGTGCAAACCTCACAACCGCCGATGAGATTGCCGTTCTTGATCTGCTCTTCCAGCTTGCGCAGCATACGCTCAATGACTTCCATCAAACCCTCAAGGATCGCCATATGCTCTTCGGAATAATAGAGCTCCAGGAACGCGGGATCCTCCGGCGCGCCAAGCCAGTCCAGCATTTCTTCCGGAATCAGGCTGGTGGAAACCTCATCCGGCATCTTGCCCCGGTCGTTTACGCTGTTGAAAAATTCAATGAACACTTCGTCAAATTTGTCGAAGTCCGCTTCGGAACACAGCAAAATACACCTGCACAGGTGATAAAAACCGGTGAGGCTGGAGTCGGCGAAATTCTGGTCCAGCGCTTCCATCAGGGTCATCCACTGGATAATGGACGGTTTCAGGCCGCGGGCGCGCAGAAGATAGAAAAAAGGAATAAACATGGCGCGCTCATCTCCTTCTGTAGACAGCCTTAGGCCCTTTCTCCAGGAATTCCTCAAGGGTGTCTATGTCTTCGTTCTTTTTTAAGAGGACGCCGAGGAAGGGAATATCTTTCTTGTCCCCGTCATCAGGGGATATGCCGGAAATCCGCAGCGCCGTCAGCCAGTCCAGAAGTTCGCTGGTGCTGGGCTTCTTTTGGATATCGTCTACCTCGCGCAGCTCGTAAAACTTTTTCATGGCGCTTTGCAGGAGGGTATTATCGATCTTGGGATAGTGGGCGTAGACGATTTTCGCCATCTGTTCGGGCTCGGGGAAAGCGATATAGTGGAAGAGGCAGCGCCGGAGAAACGCGTCCGGCAGTTCTTTTTCCGCATTGGAGGTAATGATGACGAGGGGCCTCGTTTTGGCGGTGATGGTCTCTCTTGTCTCCGGGATAAAAAACTGCATCCTGTCAAGTTCCCAAAGCAGGTCGTTGGGGAACTCCACATCGGCTTTGTCGATCTCGTCTATCAGCAGGACAGGCTGTTCGTCCGCGCTGAGCGCCATCCCGAGCATCCCCAGTTTAATGTACTGCCGGATATTGGAAATGTCGCCTTCGCCAAACTGCGAGTCATAGAGCCGCTGTACCGTATCATAGACATACAGCCCGTTTTGCGCGGTAGTGGTGGACTTGATGCTCCAGATGATCAGTTCCTTGCCCAGCGCTTCCGCAAGGGAGCTGGCCAGCATCGTCTTTCCCGTACCGGGCTCCCCTTTGATCAGGAGCGGCTTCTGAAGGGCGATCGCGATATTGACCACATTTTTGAGTTCTTCGGTGACGATATAGTCCCTGCTGCCCGTGTAATGGATTTCCAATTGGCTTTGATAGCTTGAAGTTTCGCTCATGGTTTCTTCCCTCAATCCTCCGTTTATTTCTCCAAAAGCACTCGTCCATCGTAGCATTTATTGCGGGCAATGTCAACGCGCGCGATCGTATCAGCCCCGCCCGCCGCCCATTACAGTTCAGTGCCGA
>WRNN01000338.1 GCA_009776595.1 Clostridiales bacterium | reverse complement strand
AGTTCGTCATTTTTAGGATCGCGCAGTTTGGAAAATTCTTCCAACGCCTCTGTCATCTCATTGCCGCGCTCCCCGCAGCCGAGATAGACGATGATGTCAGCGTCGGACCATTTGGCAAGCTGATGCTGGGTGATCGTCTTTCCTGCGCCAAAGGGCCCCGGGATTGCCGCGCAGCCTCCCTTGGCGATGGGAAAAAGAAAATCGATCACCCGCTGGCCCGTGATCAACGGCCTGTCGAGAAGCCGTCTGGCGGCCACCGGGCGCGCATTGCGCATAGGCCATGTCTGTGCGAGTTTTAATTGTATGGTTTTGCCCCGGCTGTCTGTCAGTTCCGCCAAAACATCCTCGATCGTATATCTTCCCGANTTTGCGGCAAAGCTTACTGTACCGGAAACGTCGGGGGGCGTCATGCAATAATGACGGACGACGGAGGTTTCCTGACAATGGGCGAAAATCTGGCCGCCGGTAAGGGACTCACCCGGAGAAACGAGGATTTCCACATCCCACTCGACGGAAGGGTTGAGGGAGGGAATATTGATTCCCCGTTCCATAAAATAACCGGTTCTGTTTTCGATTTCTTTCAATGGCCGCGCAATCCCGTCAAATACAGCGCCAATCAATCCGGGCCCCAGCAATATGGACATCGGGCCGCCGGACGGCGTAACCGGCTCGCCAGGATAGAGTCCGGAGGTATCCTCATAAACCTGCACAACGATTTGGTCGTCCTGCAAGCCTACGACTTCCCCGACCAACCTTTCCTTGCCGACATACACGGTCTCTTGCATAGCCAGGGAACGTCCGCCCCGAACGGTTACGACCGGACCGTTGATCCCTTGTATCGTATACTCCGGCGCCTGATTCACTTTCGCATCTCCTGTTCTGCGGATTTCAATCCGGACAGCTCCGCAAATTGTTCTCCCGTATCCTCTATCGCGCTGTCGTATGACCGGTCGATACGAAGGCGTCCGTCTTTCGATAGCAGGATAAACCCGCCGTACCGGATGTCCCCGCTTACTTCAATCCGCAGGTCAGGGTCAGGGACCCCCCTCGCTTTCAGCAGNGCGGCGTCTTCCTGACGCAGGTAAACAATCGTGTCGCTTTGCCCCGCTCGCCGGGTTTCTGCCTGAATCGAAACGATCAGCTCTTCCTGATACGCTGTCGTTGAGGCATAGGCGAGAACCTGCCCGGCGACAAGCTGTAGCACGTTTTGCTTGATTTCCTCGCAGCGGGCTTGGATTGCCTTTCTGTTCGCCAGGATTTGCCGAAAAATGCTTTGACCGATTTCAGCGTTTATTTCCGCTGTTTCCTTTTGTGTCTGCTGTTGGATCTCACTGAGAATTTCGCTTTCCGCCTGTTTTTTGGCTTCGTCGTGTTTACTGTCCGTCTCAGCTTGAATACGGTCGCTCTCCATTTTCGCGTCGGCATANATGGCTTCGATAAATTGGTTTAGTTTTGCTTCTGTTTCCGGCATAATCCTTCTCCATTCTATATGGGGCNCTGCCCCATGCCCCGTCACGATTCGCGTGCACGCCGCTCATCCCTCCGCTCACTGCGTTCGCGAGCCGCATCCAGATGCGGCGATAGGAATCCCACCTTAGTTATAGATTGTTTATGGGATTCATATAAATCCTGGTAATCATAGCTTTATTCCGATAGCTTCGCGTATATAACGGGTGATGGAATCCGGCGCCCGCCCGGTGCCGTGGCGGTCCGGAATGATGACGGCGAGAGGGCGGCTGCGATACAGGCGCAGGTCATTAATCTGATCCGGCACAATAGCGGCAAGTTTTTCTGTGATGAGCAGAATGGCGATGCTGCTGTCCGCCTCCGCCTCTTTGATCGCTTCCTGCACCTCGTCCCGTTCGTGAACCACAACGCCTTCTACACCGGCTAGGCGCATACCGATCTGCGTATCTACGTTATCCGTAATGAGGTAGTAACGCATGTGCTACACCTTGGCGAGGATCTGGAAAGAGACAAGCAGGCCGTAGAGGGCGACGCCTTCCGCCAGAGCGACGAAAATCAGTGCTTTACCGAATATCTTGTCATTTTCGGAAATCGCGCCAAGGGCGGCGGAAGCCGCTGCGGCGACGGCAATACCGGCGGCGATACAACTCAAACCTGTGGAGAGGGCGGCCGAAAACAGACCGATCGACTTCGAAGAGTCCTGTAGCGCCGACGCCGAATCGGCCTCCGCCGCATAAGCAGCCTGCCCGATGCTTGTGGAAATCACAATCAGGCAAAAGGTAAACAAAACGGCGATCTGGATCAGCACTGCGGATTTGCCCCGGGGTCCTTTCAGCCAGCCAAAGCGTTTAGCGACTGCGGGGGCAAGCAGAATCAAGAAAAAAATGAATACAACGGGAAATACCATGGGACCACATCTCCTTTTATCTATTTGTTATCTATTTGGTTTTGTATTGAACGAATCTTCGTTCAGCACAGGACTCGGATCTATGCTGAACGTTAGATGAGTCCATGCAGACCCTATGCGCTGCTGTCCAAATCTATGATTTGGCGAACAGCAGCCATGCAAGGCTTACCCAAGAGGGTAAGGCGCTAGCTGTAGCCCGATTGGCTGTAAGCTACTGCTGAGTTCTTATCCTACGACTGAAACAATGGGTGCTAGAACGAGTTGGGTCTGTGATCAACGAAACTGGGGATCAACTGCTCTCCGTCTCCGGTATAAAAACGACCGAAAATTTCATAAAACTCAAGCCGCAGGACTTGAATGCCCACCAGCA
>WRNN01000337.1 GCA_009776595.1 Clostridiales bacterium | reverse complement strand
AAAAGTAGATGCACTTACAAAACGCACATGCATGAGGAGGAGTAGCTATGGAAAGCCTGAGAAAATACCTTGCCCTACTGCTTGTCGCCGCCTTTACGGCGAACGCTGCGGGCTGCGCAAACTTCGCGACTACGGCGAACGCACTGAGCGCCGCCGACTTGATGGAAGGCCTGTCGCCAAACGGGGTCACCGGCAGGCCTCTGGACGATACCTTCACCGCAAGCATGGCAGATTTCTCGGTGGACCTCTTCAAGAGAAGCGTCACAGACAAGGAAAACGCACTCTTGTCGCCGCTTTCCGTCATGCTCGCCCTCGCCATGACGGCCAACGGAGCAGACGGCGATACGCTGACGCAGATGGAAGCCACACTCGGCGGCGGCATCCCGCTGGCAAAGCTCAACGAATACTTGTACGAGTATGCCCGCAAGCTCCCGAGTACGGAGAAATCGAAACTGAAGGTCGCCAACTCCCTATGGTTTCGCGACGACGGGGACAGCCTGCAGGTTCAGGCTGATTTCCTGCAAAAGAATGCCGACTATTTCGGCGCGGAGGCGTATAGCGCTGCGTTTGACAGCCAAACCGTTAAGGACATCAACAACTGGGTTAAGTCGAATACGGATGGGATGATCGACGCGATACTCAGTGAAATCAATAGCCTGGATCTGCTGTTTCTCATCAACGCTGTGGTGTTTGATGCGGAGTGGCAGAACGTGTATTTTGCAGAAGACGTCAGAAAAAGCGATTTTACCAATATGGACGGCGCGATTCGCAACGTCGATTTCATGTACTCGAGTGAGTACAGCTACCTCGACGACGGTAGGGCGACAGGCTTCCTTAAGCCATACGCGAACGACAGTTACAGCTTTGCAGCCTTACTCCCGAACGAAGGGATTTCCATAAGAGAATATATCGAATCGCTCACCGGCGAGGGGTTTCTTGACACGCTCCGGAGGAAGCAGGACGTACTTGTATTTACATCCATGCCAAAATTCTCGTATAACTACACCATATCCCTGATCGAAACGCTGAGGGCGCTTGGCATCCGCGACGCTTTCGACGAAACGATAGCAGATTTCGGCAGTATGGCGGCGACAACGCTCGGCAATGGCAACATTTACATTAGCCAAGTCCTGCACAAAACATTTATCGCTGTGGACGAACTCGGTACCAAAGCCGGAGCGGTCACGATGGTTGCCGCGGCCAGCGGCGGCACTATGCCTGTAGAACCAAAGATCGTGAACCTCGACAGGCCGTTTGTGTACGCAATCATTGACAATGCGACGAACCTTCCGGTATTCATCGGTGCGCTTATGTCGCTATAAGGTGTTGCCACAGGCTTGCGATGCGGGCGGCAGCACACATTGGCTCATTCCTTCGGCAATACGTCCCAATTCAGCACGGCGGCGCTGTCCCTGTCTGTCGCATCCAAATCTTTCCCCGCCAGCCATTTGCGCAGCATAGCTTGTACGTTCCGCTTCCGCTTCCATCCCATATGCAGCCTGTCCCAAACCACGCCGATGTAGCCGTAAATACTTCCCGCTGTGGCTTCGTCGTTGCAGAATACGCTCTCGCTGCCGTCCTGAAGCCAGCCAACGGTGATGCTGTTTTTGAAACAAACCAGCTCAAGCTCCAATTTTTCAAACGCGCTTTTCGGCATAAGCGCCACTTCAAAGTTATCGTGTTCCTGCATGGCCTTCAGCAGCCGCCGAATCTGCGCCGCCAGCATCTCGCGCTGGACAAACGCCCGCCTGTGCAGCAGGGCGCTCATGACCTCGTGCATACGCCGCTCTTTGGACAAGCCCTCGCGCACATCTTCCCTGCAAAGGATTACCCTATGCGGTCCGGCCGTATAGGCTTCATTATCACAAAACAGATAATCCGGCAGCGCCGGGACGCCGTCGCTTCCGGCAATCGCGCCCGCTTCTTTTCTCGTAAGCAAGGCAAGCCCCGGAACGCGGCATATGACATGAAAACTGCCGTCAGGTTCTTTGGCGCCTTCTTCTTCCCAAAGCGGAAGACCTCCCGATTCCCAAAGACGCTCATTTTCTTTGCTTCCGGCCGGGCAGTCGAAGAAAGCGTACTGCGTGGACGGCTTACTGACAGCCGCGTACTCATCGCAGATCGCGGCGTCGCGCCGTGTTTCGCGCGGGTCGGTATAACTGCCTACATATAGGCTGTCCTCCACCGTATGATCTTCTTCCGCCCTCGCACTCCAATAACCGGGTATGCTGCCGACAAAGCGTATCTCGCGCGGCATCTCGCCCTCGTAATACAGGCTGCGAATATATCCCTTCATGTGCGCCGCAAGCCAATATCCGGCGAATCGGGAACTATCCGCGAGGGAATAGCCCTTACGGTTGATCATCCGCATGCGTGTTCCCCGCTGAACGGCGCGCCGCAGCTTGGCGATAAATTGAAGGACAAAGGGGATATTGCGGATAAACCAATCCCAGCGCCCCTGGCACAGGACAGTAAGCTCCTGCCCGGGCGGCAGGATAAGAAGATAATCCAGCATGGCGAGGGCCGCTTTACGGAATCCGCCTTTGCCGAGATACACCATATGCTGTACCAGATAATCGCCGGCAGTCGGCGTTTCAGGCATTTCCGTGCGCCCGGTCAAGCCGGGCAAAGGCGTACCGGAGAGCCACGCGGCGACAGCGGACGCCTCATCGCCGTTCCCATTTTTATAAGGAGCATATTGCGCCGCAAGCATGCCGTCCGCATCCAGGCGCAAAAGCGCCAACGCGACCT
>WRNN01000336.1 GCA_009776595.1 Clostridiales bacterium | reverse complement strand
TCCCGACGACAAGGGCCGCCGCCACAGGGACCGTGACCGGGCGGGCGCCTCGATGTAGGCGCGGTTTGGCAGATAGTCCCAGTGTTCTTTCGGTATAAACGCGCCGAAGAACCATAGGATCCCGACGACAAGGGCCGCCGCCACAGGGACCGTGACCGTGACCGACCTGATCGTGTGCGCCTTAAATTGGTTGACGATCCAGTTTCCCTTCGGTTTACTTTTTTGCTCGACTGTCTGCTCGGTCGCCTGTTCGGCTGCCGAATTATCATTTTCCTGATCCTCTTTCATACCTCTTCTCCCTTCCCATACCCCCGGATGACGATATTCTGGAGATCATGCTTTCAAAAAAAACCTTTAGGTTAGTATGTTGAACGATAATAAACAAAGAAACCCGCAAAGCCGGTCGGAATGCGGGTTTGAACGATTTAAATGGAGCTGCTATCCGGGCTTGAACCGGAGACCTCGTCCTTACCAAGGACGCGCTCTACCGTCTGAGCTATAGCAGCGGATAAATGTACCGCTCCGATACTATCATATCCCCGAAGGAATTACAACTGTCCTTTTGTCGTTTTGTCGGTTTCCGCCAGTTCCCGCCAGTTCGCCCGTTTATCTGTGCTATTTTACTTTGAACGACGCCATAATCTCGTCCAGAAGCAAGTTAAGCTGCAGCATGTATTCCTGTTGTAAGCTTTCCTCCATCATTACATGCTCTTCAACCGCTTCCCGATTTAATTCGCTTTCATCTATCTCTCTGTCTTCACTATCCGGGCTTGCTTCGATTTGCTCAGCCTGATTCTCCGTTTCTTCATTCGGAAGGGTCTTCCATTTTGCCTCAATTGTTAAACCGCATAGAAAGCCTTTATTCAGAAAAACCACGCCTGCCTGAGGAATGCCTTCCACTATTCCGCTGACACGGTATGCGGGAACCCCATATAACAAATCCGTCAGTTTCTCCGCTGTAAGATTTTTTTCTGCAATATTCCTATTGAGAAGGCTGTTGATCTCCTCATCGGTATAGAGAATCGGATCCGATCTTCCCGCACCTGCGTTGATCGCGGATATGATATATTCCTCGCCGTCACAGATCATGGATACTTCCGCATAGCCTTCCCAGGTCAAGCCCAATACCCCGGACTCAGGATAACAAAAGATAAAGCTGTCGTCCCCTTTGTAAGGCTGAAGGAAATGCCCGCCCGTAAGTACAATATCCCGTTTGCCCGGAATGAAGGTGAGCACTTTACTTCCCTCTGATACGGCGACGCTGCCATCTTCTTCCCGCCATTCGACCCGAAGTCCAAATTCTTCCGCCCACAGACGCACCGGCAGAAATACCCGGTTTTCCCTTAAAAGCGGCGCAACCTCAAGAGGAATTATCGTCTCCCCTTCCGGTGTAGTATGGGTCATTTGGTAGGAACCAACCTGCATGCATATCTGATGTTCGCCGCGGGATAGCGTGACCTGCCGGCTTGCTTGATCCCAGTCGACAAAAATACCGAAAGCTTCCGAAATCCACCGGACTGTATCATAGCTGCGATTGTTTTCAATAAAGGGCGCCACATCAACTGTCTTTATAAAATCCTCACCATAGGCGACGCCCGCCACGTTTGAGCTTAACACCAACAGAATGGTCAATATACTTATGCGAATTATGGATTTTTTTCTTTTCATAGCATACGCTGTCCTCCACGTAATAGTTGCGATACATAAAGTATAGCAGGCACTATTTCGTGTGACAAGCTATTTTCTGCATATGTTCTACAACGCGTCGCCGGCGGGCTGCAACGTAACGCCGGCGGGCTGCAGTTCAATGCCGGCTCGGCAGGAGGCGGGCGTCACATTTGCCCGGCTCATTGCTTTGTCTTTTTCTGCTCTTTCGGATTTTCTTCATTCTTTGGCGGCTTCCCTTTCGTTTCATGGGGACAGTGTTGTACTCTGCATTCCTTTCCTCTTTCCGCCATCATACAATGCTCTCCCACTTTTTGACAGTATTCCCATGCATCATTCTCCGAGACAAACGCCCTGCTCATGTTATCTTCATACTCTCCTTTCCTTATTCGCGGACTCTCAGTTGCCAGAAAGCCACCGCGCCGGCCGCCGCGACGTTTAAAGAGTCTACATTGTGAGACATGGGGATGCACGCGCTGTAATCGCATTCGGCAATTGTACGGGGCGCCAGCCCATCCCCTTCTGTCCCCAGCACGATGGCAAGCTTTTCTTCTGCCATAAGCTGCGGCGCGTCAATTCTGACAGCAGCGTCACTCAGCACCATTGCCACAGTCTTGAAGCCTAGATCCCGCAGGCGCTCCATACCCGGCTGCGGCCATTCTGCGGACGTGCTGCAAATATATGTCCACGGCACTTGAAATACAGTGCCCATGCTGACTCGCACCGCGCGCCGGCTCAGCGGATCACAGCATGAAGGCGTAACCAGCATGGCGCTGATATTGAGCGCCGCTGCCGAACGATAAATAGCGCCTAAATTCGTTGTGTCCGTAATGTCTTCCAGCACGGCAACCCGGCGCGCCCCGGTACACAATTCCGCGACGCCGGGCAATCGGGGGCGGCGCATGGCGCACAACACGCCGCGGGTTAGATGATAGCCGGTAAGTCCTGCCAACAAGCTGCTGTCGGCAGTATAAACTGGTATATCTCCACAGCGAAGAATGAGTTCCCGCGCCTGTCCGGCGATATGCTTATGCTCCACCAATAACGAAACGGGCTCGTATCCGGCGTCGAGAGCAAGTGAAATGACCTTAATGCTCTCTGCGATAAAGAC
>WRNN01000335.1 GCA_009776595.1 Clostridiales bacterium | reverse complement strand
AGCATACAGCCTGCTGCCAAAGCAAGCACGGAACAGTAACTGGCTTACTGTTCCTTCTTTTTCTTTTCCGCCGCTTTCATCTTTTCTTTTTTTTCCATTTCGCGGATTTTTTTGCCGTAATAGTTCGCGTACACGAAGGAAAATACCACACCGAGAAAAGCAATGATGCCGTTGATGAGTATGCCGTGCTTTTCAAATAGTTCTGCCATTTCCGTCTCCTCCTGCATTTTGACGGGACCTTGTCCCGCAGATCGAATCTTCGCGCCTGCCGCTTACGTGACAGCGCCGCCTCAGCCTCCGTCGTCCCAGCCGGATTCTGTCGCCCGGATAGCCTCCCTGGGATTCCATCGGCAGTATTCGCCGGCGGGGATCAGGGGCAAGTCCCGGGCGTAGGTCAGATTGCCAAAGGCTTTCCGCACAGCCGGTACCGCCGCGGCAAGCCCCGCTATAGCTCTGCCCAGCATTTTGCTTTTCCTGACCCGGCGCCCGTTGTCAAGCGCAATCCATTCCATAACAGAGGCAGTGCACCAATACTCGCTGTCCTGGGGGCAGAAAACCCCCTTACAAGCGCCGTCGATCAGTAATCGCGTGTATTCGCAGAAATGGTCGATATAGATCATGCTGCGTTCGTTCCGGTAGACCGGCACCACAGCGGAACCCAGAGCAAGGCGCCTTAAGCTTCTGTAGCTGCCCGGGCAGTTTGCTCCGTAGATCATCGGCGCGCGTATGGCGCATACCGAGAAATCCGCATCCGCGAGGCTGCCTACGCCTGTCTCCGCCTCATATTTGCTCCTGCCGTATGCGGATTGAGGGCGGGGGACGGTCTCCGCGCAAATCTCGTTCTTTGCGCCTATCCTGCCCTCGAAGCCATAGACAGCCATGCTGCTCAGCAGGATAAACTGCCTGACGCCCTCCTGTTTTGCCTTGCCTGCCGCTTCGATCGCCAGGTCCCGGTTCACTTTATCGTATTCGCCGCCGGGTACATGGCTTTGATGGGCTATCCCGGCAGCATGAAACAGGACGTCATAAGGCTGAAAGGCGCTTTCTTTCCATTCGGCGCCGCGCAGGCTGAGCATATCGACCGCATACCTGTCCGGCCATTGACGCAGCCACTTCTCCAGCGATCTGCCGACGTAGCTGTTTTTTCCGGTAATGAGCAGCTTCATCATAAACTGGTACTCCCCGGCCCGCCCTCGTTAATGTTTCTGCCTGTACAAACGCTTAGCACCGTTTGCCAGAGAATCGCACAGTCCAGCGCAAAGCACATATTCGCGAGATACTCTCCGTCATAGGCCGCCTTCTCCGCGATGGGAAGCTCATCCCGCCCCCTGACCTGCGCCAAGCCGGTCAAACCCGGCCTGATCCCGTTAGCGCCGTACCTGTCCCGCTCCGCGACCAGGTCCTCCTGATTCCACAAAGCAGGCCTCGGCCCCACTAAGCTCATATCGCCTGTCCATATATTCCAAAGCTGCGGCAGCTCGTCCAGGCTGCTCTTTCGCAGGAACCGTCCCAGCCCGGTGATATAGGCATAAGGGTCCTTCAGCAGATGGGTGGGGACCTCGGAAGGCGCATCGCTCCGCATGGTCCGGTATTTCAGCATGGTAAATATCTTTTTGTCCCTGCCAACCCGTTTCTGCCGGAACAATACCGGACCGGGGGAGCTGCATCGGACGGCGACGCCCAGCGCCAGAAGCAGGGGGCTCAGGAGAACCAGGCCCATGCCCGAAAACAGGATATCGCTCAGCCGCTTCGCATATCGGTACATACTAGATCAAATCCCGAAAAACCGCGCCGCTTATCCGGCTCAGATCTTCCGGCGTAAGCTCCATCTGCAGGCCGACGCGGCCGGCGCTGACCACGATGCGATCATACAGGGCGGCGCTTTCTTCAATATAAGTAGGCAAGGCTTTCTTCATCCCCACAGGCGAGCAGCCTCCGTGGACATAACCGGTCAGGGCTTCCAAATCCCGTGCTTTGATCATTTCTATATATTTGTCCCCGGTCGCGGCTGCGGCTTTTTTTAAATCGAGTTCAAATTCCACGGGTATGACAAATACGCTATGCCCTGTGGTTTTCCCCACCGTCACCAGGGTCTTGAACACCTTCCCGGGATCCTGGCCGACTTTGCGCGCGACGCTTACCCCGTCGATCTTGCCGTCGGTAACGTCGTAGGTATAGGTTTGATGCGCGATTCCCGCGTTTTCAAGAATACGAAGCGCATTTGTTTTTTGCATCCGCCTTTAGCTCCTCCAGAAACGCTTTTCGCCTTCGCGGCGGGTACGTTTGATCTGATCGAAATACTCGCATATCTGCTGGGCATTTTTCCTCGAGGTACCCAGCAGGTCCCGCGCTTCGGCCAGCGTGAAGCCTCCGTCAGGGAAGGCGGCGCGCAGCAGCCTTTCCGCCTCCGTCAGCGCGGAAGCCGTATAGGGAAGGTCCTCCGATACGGCGACCAGCTCCCCTTCCCGCAGAAACCATTGGTAGATCTCCGCCTGGTCCGCGACGGGTACGCCCGCGGCCGCGGCCGCCTCGCTCCATGCCGGCGGCGCATAGGGCGCCTGCCCGTATGCTTTCCGTAAAGCTTCCATCATGCCGGCATACTTTGGACCGATGACAGGCGTACGGCCTTCCGGCCAAATCAGCTTCTCATCCTGCGCAAAGCATCCCAAGGTATCCAAATATTGGAAAACTACCCGCTGTTCCCTTTGCCCCATACGCGGAAAAAGCGCCTGGGCGACTTCCTGCTTCGGCGCGCCCGCACGCAAGGGCCAGCGCCGC
>WRNN01000334.1 GCA_009776595.1 Clostridiales bacterium | reverse complement strand
TCCGAAGATCCTGCTAATGGACGAGCCGACAAGCGCGCTTGATCCGATTTCCACCGGAATCATTGAAGACTTGATCAACGAACTGAAATTGTATTTCACCATTGTCATCGTGACCCACAATATGCAGCAGGCCATGCGCATATCTGATAAAACCGCGTTCTTTCTCCTGGGCGAAATCATCGAATATGACAGGACGGAGGTGATCTTCTCCGGTCCTAAGGATAAGCGAACCGAAAACTATATTACCGGACGTTTCGGCTAACATGGGCTGCCGCCAATAACCCAAGCTAAGCGGCATCCCCTTGGGTGAATGTTACATGGGGCTCTGCCCCAAGCCCCGTCAGGATTCGCGCGCATGTCGCTCATCCCTTCCGCTTCGCGGCGCTGCGATTCTGCAGCGTTAGTACCTTACATTTTCGCGTTTTTTATTGACACCTCAAGTACGTCAGGTACTAAACATGGGCTGCCGTCAATAACCCCGGACGCCGGCTATCGGATGATATGTTTAATTTAAAGGAAAAGAGGTATACTTATGTTTATTCGATCCCGCTATGAAGAAGAGCTCAAAGACGTATTCGATAGCCTTATTCAAATGTGCCGCCACATCGAAACGGCCATAGAAAAAAGTATTAAAGCGCTGACAGACCGGGACCTCGGGTTAGCGAAAGAGGTTTGCGAAGATGATAAACTCATTGACAAGATGGAGCGGGACATCGAACAATCCTGCTTGCGAATTCTGTTGATGGAACACCCCGTCGCAAACGATTTTCATGAAGTCTCCGCCGCGCTGAAAATGATCACCGACCTGGAACGCATAGGCGATCAGGCGCGGGATATTGCGGATATCACGACGCAATTCGGCGATGAAGAATACATCGATAAGCTGGAGCATATCCCCCAGATGGCGATGATTGCCATTCAGATGGTTAAAGACGGCGTGCAGGCCTACATCAACCACGACCTTAGCCTTGCCCGTTCTCTGGACAGAACGGATGATAAGGTGGACGATTTATTTCTCATCGTCATGCGNGACCTGACCGCGCTGATTAAGAAGAATCCGGACAATGCCGAGCAGGCAATTTTGTTTATGATGATTACAAAATACCTGGAACGCATTGGNGATCACGCGGTAAACATTGGAGAGTGGGTTGAATTCGCGATAACCGGCGAGCGCCCCTTACAGGAACGCTATAGCCGTATGTGAACCTGATCCGGTGGAGGAGAGATAGATGAAACAACGAATCTATGCAGTTGAAGATGACGCCGCACTGCAGGACCTTTATACCTATTCGCTGGAAAATGAGTTTGACTGCTGTTGCTTCAACGACGGAGACNCATTCTTTGCGGCGCTCTCTACAGGTATGCCGGACCTAATCCTGCTGGACATCATGCTGCCGGGGGACGATGGCTTCGCGATATTAACCCGTTTGAAAGCCGACAAAGCGACGGCGCATATTCCCGTCATCATGGTATCGGCGAAAGGCGAAGAGATAACGAAAGTCAAAGGGCTGAACATGGGCGCGGACGATTATGTAGCAAAGCCTTTCGGCGTCCTGGAGTTTGTGGCGCGTATCAAAGCGAATCTGCGCAAAAACAGCAAAACAACTGCCGAAAGTATTAAGTATAAAGACCTCGTTATCGATCTTTCCAAACATGAAATCCTGGCGAAAGGAAAATCTGTGCAGACGACATTGAAAGAGTACAACCTGTTGTGCCTGCTTTGCCGTAACAGAGATAAAGTACAGGATCGGGAGAGCATTTTTAGCGCCGTATGGGGGGAGAATTATTTCGGTGAAACCCGGACCCTGGACATTCACATTAAAGAGTTGAGGCGGAAGCTCGCCGAAGCGGAAAGCGAGGTCGTCATCAAGACGATCCGGGGAGTAGGGTATATGCTGACATGAAAAAACGATTGTTTTTATCCGCNACATTGATTCTGNCTATGGGGCTGCTCGCCTTCTTTGCGGCAAGCATACGCATTACCCGGACGAATAATCAGAANCTTGCCAGGGATATGGTGATCGAAGCGGCGACGATTTGCGCGAATTTGTATCAGGAAAACAGAGAGCTGGCATCTTTCGTCCGGGCAGGCAGCGAGACGCGAATAACCGTCATTTCGCCGGAGGGCGCGGTCCTGGCGGACAGCAGCCCGCTGGATATGGCTGCNCTGGAGAATCATTTGGACCGGCCGGAAATCCGCGCGGCCGCCGGNGGCTCACCGGCGACTTTTATCCGNTATTCGGACAGCGTGGGGATAAACTATATGTATTATGCCCTGAAAGTCCCCAGCAATGACAGTTATGTTTTCATCCGGACAGCCGTGCCAGTAGCGCAAATCGATCTGTATCTGACGCAATCCCTGCCGGTGCTTATATTTTTGCTCATCGCCGTCGCTGCGCTTTGTTTCCTTCTGACACGCGCAACGATTAACAGGATCACCAAACCATTTGCCTCTGTCGAACAGAAACTGCGCTTGCTTTCAAGCGGCGAATATTCGCCGGAACCGGCAGCCGGCAGCTATGAGGAGATCGATAGCATCCTGCGCCGAATCGATGAAGTCGCAGGGATCCTGCAGAAAAGCTTATCCTCTTTGCAGGAAGAAAAGAGNAAACTGAATTATATACTCAATTCTATCGGAGACGGGCTTTTCGTGGTGAACGACACGAAAAATATCATGCTGATTAATTCCGTCTCACTTGCGATATTTGAAGCCACGCCGGATATACTCGGCAAGAAACTGAATTATTTATCTTTTGAAAAGATATTGACGGCGGCTGTTGACGATTGCATAATCCA
>WRNN01000333.1 GCA_009776595.1 Clostridiales bacterium | reverse complement strand
AAAAAAAATTTGAGAATTTAAGTTCAGAATGAGCAGAACGCCCCCAATGGTTTGAGGGCGTTCTTTCTTCTTGCGGTATGTGCAATATGTGCGTTCTGCTAACTGCGTATCTTAGAAATTCCGAAAGCCTACTTTCGTGCCGCGAGTTTCGATGACGCGCGCCTTGCCGGAATTGTTCCAAAGGCTTGTGCTATTGACGCTTGCCGTACCGTCGTCGGAAAGGACCCTAATGGTTTTGAAAGAATTATTGAATGCAGAAGCCGGCGCGTAGAGGTCCAGCGCCGAATAGCCTGTTTCCCGGATTTCAATGGTAACCGTGAGACCGGGCATATTCATAATCGCAAAAATCTGGTTATACGTCAGCTTGAGCACAATCCTGTCGTTAATGATCTCATAATCCACTTCCACGCCATTGATGTAGACTTTTGGAAGCGCCGTCTCGCCGGATTGCTCCCAATGCGCAACCAGGACGATGTCGCCGGTGATCGGGCTGTCAAAGTCAAATTCGGCGTCATCCAGGAACCATCCTACAAAGCTGTAGCCATACATAACAGGATCTGAGGGACGGGGTACCGTCATGCCGGACTCGACCGATATGTACCAAATCTCGTTGCCCACGTCAAAACAGACTGTAAAGGTTACCGGAGGCGCCAGGACCTCGATCTCCGCTACGTCGCTGAATTCGCTGGTGAACACGACGGAAGCTTCGCAGTAGAAGTAATAGGGACCGCCGTCGGCCGTCAGGTCCGCCGGAATCGCAAACGCGGGGTCGGTAGCGCCTTCAATGGGCGTACCGCCTTCGTTGGAGGGGATAGTGTTGCTATACCACTGGTAAAGCACATTGTCTGTACCAAGCGGGATGGCTTCGATATATAGGAACCCTTCGATTTCCCCTTCTGTAACGACGGTGTTTGCGACGGGTTGCGTGACGATCTGCACGCCGGGATCGGTGATGATGGCGCTTACCACCGAGACCACCGCGACATCGCTGAACTCGCTGGTGAAGACGACGGAAGCTTCGCAGTAAAAGTAATAGGGGCTATCTAACGACGTCAGATTCGCCGGAATCGCAAACGCGGGATCAGTGGCGCCTTCAATGGGCGTGCCGCCTTCATTGGAAGCGACAGTGTTACTATACCACTGGTAAAGCACTCCATCTGCGCCAATCGGGACCGCTTCGACATACAGGAACCCTTCGATTTCCCCTTCCGTGACGACGGTAAATTCGGCGGGTTGTGTGAGAATCTGCACGCCGGGATCGGTGATGACGCCGCTTTTAACCTCGACCTCCGCTACGTCGCTAAACTCGCTGGTGAACACGACGGAAGCTTCGCAGTAGAAGTAATANGGACCGCCATCTACCGTCAGGTCCGCCGGAATCGCAAACGCAGGAGAGGTGGCGCCTTCAATGGGCGTGCCGCCTTCGTTGGAGCGGACAGTATTGCGATACCACTGATAATACACTTCATCCGTGCCAAGCGGGATGGCTTCGATATACAGGAACCCTTCGATTTCCCCTTCCGTAACGACAGTGTTTGCGACGGGTTGCGTGAGAATCTGCACGCCGGGATCGGAAGTGGCGTGAGCAATAAATACTTCCGCTACTCTGCTGGTTATGTCGACCGCGTTTTCTGCGCCGACCACACAGTAAAAGTAGAAGTAGCCAATCGCAATGCCCTGCGGCAGCGTCGATGATACGGACAAGGTTGCCTCATTACCGACAGGCTTATCCGTAGCCGGATTCGGTTCCGCGCCGAGACGCTGATACCAGGTATAGGTTAATTCCGCGTCAAGCGTTGCTTCCGCGTCGATGCTCAGGGTATCGCTCCCGACGAGTGTACCGTTCAGGAATTCCACAAACATGTCCTCAGGCTGAGACAGAATCGTGATGATCGGCCTGATCGTGTCTGTTTTCTGGTAGTAGTAGCGGAATGTGCCTGAGTTCAATGATTCCGGGCTGTTGATCACCAGGCCGGCCTCCTGCCAGCCCTTCACAGCTTCCGGCGAAGCAAAGGCGTTGTCATAACAGAACAGCTGGATCAGCGCAGGGTTCATGGTTACGTCCAATATTGTAAGGTCATTACTCTGGCAATATAGGCGCGCAAGCTTGGGCAGCGCCGTTACATCCAGGGAGGTGAGTTGATTGTTGCTGCAATCCAGCAGGGTGAGCGATGTAAAGTAGCCGATGCCTGTCAAATCCGTGATTTGCGCATCGCTCAGGGTCAGTTCGCTTATGGAAGCCAAAAGGAGCTTGTCCGCGTCAGAGATAAGGCTGTCGTCCATCCGGTTGCCGCCGTCCCAGTTCAGATAGGAAAGTACAAATGCGCGGAACCGGGCGTCCGGGAAAGCTACCTTGAAGGTTTCCAGAACCACTTCTGTCAGCGTTTCAATTCGGATGTATTTATGCTCCCTGCTCCAAAGGTAGGCAGTGGGCGGGTAGAGGACGCCTTGCCCTTCGGGGGCTTTCGATTCCTGGTTTGCCCACCACCGATAAGCAAGCGGTGAGATAGTAACCGTGCCTTCCGTACCGGAGGATCCGGGACCGATGGCTGCAGCCATACCGGATTGACCGGCTATGGCAGTGATCACGCCGCCGGTAATGGTGATTACACCGCCACTGCCGCCATAGCCGCCGCCGATGCCTGCGGCAAACCCGGGATTCGTATCGACGTCGATGATCTTACTGCTTGTGGCAATGACTGTGCCGCCTGTGATGGTGATAGTATCGACGCTGCCGCTGAAGCCGCCGCCGATGCCTGCGCCGCCGTCATAGGAAGTCGCGGCGCCTCCCGTAGCC
>WRNN01000332.1 GCA_009776595.1 Clostridiales bacterium | reverse complement strand
TGCTGCAGCAGGAGCGGATGACTGGAAAACACCCGGCTGCAGATCGGGCAGGGGAAGGCGTCCAGTACAGAGGGCATGCCTGTATCAGTGTCGCCGCCGTAGCTTGTGTGGATTCTTGCGTATACATAAACAGTCCTCCCGGATATTCATTTATAATGTATCAATGGATGGCAAACTCCCGCCGGATTCATCTCTGGCAGATCACCTTGATTCTCGGATAGCAAAGATAAAAGAAGAGAGCGGCTATGGCAATGGGAAGGATCATGATCCGGTACATGGCGCTGTAGCCGAATTGCGTAACTAAAAGGCCGGCGATAACCGGTCCGAAAAAAGACCCCAGATCCATGCCGATGTAGTTTGTATTTCCGCCTACCCCCCGTCTTTCCGGCGAGACGCATTTCATGCAAAGCGCCTGGTTGGCGGGCATGATGGCGCCGTAACCCCAGGCGCCGATCACGGCGGACAAAAGAAACCAGTATATATTCGTGGAAATGCTGATGATCAGGAGGGATAGGGCGAACATTCCGAAAGCCGGCGGCATGATACGGTGTATGCCGTATTGATCTCCCAGCTTGCCGAGGATAGGACGGGATACCAGCAAGCCGAGGGCATTGAAGGTGAACCAGAGGCCGATGTTTTCGACGCCCCTTCCTTGCTGCGCGTAGAGTACCAGAAACGAGTTAATCGTAGTGTAGGCCATGGCAAGGAACAACTGCAAGGTCGCCGGGATGATCGCTTCTTTTGCAAACATGCCTTCCCAGGTGATCCGGAAGGCTTTCGCCTCGTGCTTCGGCGGCGCTTTCATAAAGAGACCGAGCACTGCGGATACGGCCATCATCAGCGTGCAGATAACGAAGGTGGTATTGTAGCCGTAAGCGGTCGATAAAGCCAGGCCGATCGACGGTCCGGCGGCGGATATCAGCGCCTGCCCGAGGGAGAAATACCCGATCCCCTGGGCGAGTTTGTCTTGCGGCAGGGCTTCGCTGGCGATGGAAAGACAGGTCGAAGCCGTAAAGCCCATTCCCATACCGTGAATGAGCCGCGCGACGATAACCGTCGTCAGGTTGTAAGCCATGCTGTAGATCACGAAGGCTGCCAGGATAATGCATATGGAGGCAAACAGGACTTTCTTCTTGGGATAGGTATCGATTACCGGGCCGGATACCGGTTTAACCGCCAGGGCGGTCACGGTAAAGATGCTGGCTACCAATCCGATCGCGGCCGGGGAGGCGCCGAGATAATCCGCATATTTCGGTATCAGCGTATTCATCATAAATTGCCCGAAATTCATGGAGACGTTTACGATCATGATATTGATGAACATGGGGTTCCATACTGTGGTTGGNTCTCCTGTTTGCAGGTTATCCATTGCGCAGCTAATCCCTTCATTCAGGAATGATTCCTATTGTCACAACCCGTCAAGGCCTTCTGGCAGGGGGAGGGGCGGCGATCATGTCGGCGAATAGCTTCATGACGCCGGGAATATCGATTTCCTGCGGACATAGCTTGGCGCATTCACCGCAGGCCAGGCAAGCCGAAGGTTTCTCATTCTCGTTCAGCGCATCGAGGGCGGAACTGATACCGAATAGCCTGCCGTCGTGCTTCGCTTCATTGTATAAGGATATAAGTTTGGCAATGTCGAGGCTTTGCGGGCAGCCTTCATAACAGTAGTGNCAAGCAGTGCAAGGCACTAAATCGGTCATGGTCTTGACGACCTCTGCCAGCAGCGCTTTTTCTTCCTCGCTGACAGGATCCTCTTTCGCAAACACTTCCACATTTTCCACCACCTGCTCAAGGGCGGACATACCGCTGAGAATCACCAGCATACCCGGAAGCCCTTGCAGGAATCGCAGCGCCCAAGCCGCGGGCGAGTCCTTGGGCCTGACTGCCCTCAGCTTTGCTTCCGCATCCGCCGGAAGGGTAGCCAGCCTGCCGCCGCGTACAGGTTCCATGGCGACAACTTGCAACCCATGGCGGGTGATGATCTCGTACTTTTCTTTCGCGTTTTGCAGCGTCCAGTCCAGATAGTTGATCTGGATTTGTACAATCTCAAACACATCTTTCCATTGTGTCAGATACTTGTCGATGGATTCGGGCCGGGCATGGGAGGAGAAACCCAGGTGCCGGATGCGGCCGGCTTTCTGTTGGGATTGCAGATAGGGGATGATACCCAGCTCCGGATCGTTATACATTTCGTAGGACGACTCGTTTAGTCCATGAAGCAGAAAGAAATCGAAGTAGTCGACGCCGCATTTCTCCAGCTGTATCTGGAAGATCTGCTGCACCGAATCATAGTACTCCAGCCGGGTTTCGCCGAAGCCGGTAAATACGAGCCTGTTCCCGTCGCGGCGCAGCATGTGACCGGGGAATTTGGAGGCGAGATTCCACGTGTCCCGGGGGTATTGGCGAAGTATCTTGCCGGTAAAGCGTTCCGATTCCCCTTCATGATACCGGAATGCGGTATCAAAGTAGTTGACGCCGTGTTCATAGGCATATTCAATGACTTCTCTGGCTTTCTGCTCATCGATGGGGCCGCGTTCGCCGACAGTGGGGAGCCGCATATTGCCCATACCCAGATGGGATAGCATCAAGTCTTTAAACGGTTTGTACAGCATACCATACTCCTTTCAACAATAGAATGCGGGATGTAGCGATTATTTTAATTATAGAGATTGGGCAAACCAAAGTCAATTTTTCTTGGAACCACCCGCCTAAGCGCATCCTCCAAGTAGCTATATTATCTTATGTGTTATATAATATGGACAAATGCCATGGATTGACGGTTGTTGCGATTTTTGAAATGGATGAG
>WRNN01000331.1 GCA_009776595.1 Clostridiales bacterium | reverse complement strand
AACGATATTGATCAGATCAGCATGGCTTTGTCGCAGAATTTGATGTCTTTCTTCAATGGGCTTATCAGCCTTGTGGGTATCGTTGTCGCCATGCTTCTTTTNAGCCCTTTGCTGACGCTTATCTTTTTCGTGATGATCCCCGTNATGATGCTGGCGACNATGATCCTCTCCCGGTACACGCGAAAGATGTANGGGCGCCAACAGCGCGTACTGGGCGAACTNAACGGNTATGTTGAAGAAACGGTATCCGGCCAGAAGGCTGTGCTGTTGTTTGGCCGCCAGGAAAAAGCGCAGGAGAAATTCGATGAGATCAACGGGCGCCTGGAGCAGAGCGGCATAAAGACGTTTATCGGTACCGGAATGCTCATGCCGGTCATGTCGCTGATTAACAACGTGATTTTTTTGCTGTTAGCTGTGGTCGGCGGATATCTGATCGTTCAGGGGAGGATGACGCCCGGGATCGTGCTGTCCTTCCTGCTTTATATGCGCAATGTCACAAGGCCACTCAATGAACTGGCTAATATGTTCACCATGATGCAAGGGGCGCTGGCCGGGGCGGAGCGGGTCTTCGAGCTTATGGACGAAGAAAAAGAGCAGGATGCGCCCGGCGCCGGGGAACTGGGAGGCGTAGAAGGATTTGTTTCCATGGAGCACGCGGATTTTTCCTACATTAGCGGAAAGCCGGTCATCGTCGACAGCAGCCTGGAAGCGGAGCCCGGAAAAATGACGGCGCTGGTCGGCCCCACCGGCGCCGGGAAGACGACCTTAATCAGTCTGTTAGCCAGATTTTATGATCTTGACCATGGGCGAATTTCGATAGACGGGCAGGATCTGTCCACGGTGACCAGAGATAGCGTTCGCAAAAACATGGGCATCGTACTCCAGGACACCTTTTTGTTTTCGGAGACGGTAAGGGATAACATTCGTTACGGCAAACCGGAAGCAACGCAAGAGGAAGTCGAGGAAGCGGCGAAACTGGCAGGCGTCCATGGTTTCATCGCGCGCATGCCGGAGGGCTACGATACCATTCTGAAGGACAATGGAGAAAACTTCTCCCAAGGGCAGCGGCAGCTTTTGTCGATTGCCAGGGTAATCCTTGCGCAGCCTTCGCTGCTGATATTGGATGAAGCAACATCCTCTGTGGATACCGGTACAGAAATCAGAATCCAGCAAGCCTTGATGAAACTGATGCAGGGCAGAACCAGTTTTGTCATTGCCCACCGCTTATCTACGATCCGGCACGCGGACCAGATTCTGGTGATCAACAACGGGCAAATCGTAGAACGTGGAAATCATCGGGAGCTCCTGACAATGGACGGGTTTTATGCAAATCTATACAATAGTCAATTCCGCACCGGCCTGGTGGAGTGAGGGTGACGGGACGCCGCCCATGCCTTATGTTCGCTACGTTCGCGAGCCGTATCCGGATGCGGCGCCTGCGATTCCGGTCAAACTGACCTCTCCAGAAGAAAGGGTCAAGGTCTCGCCATTGTCTTTTTTAACAATCAAGCGGCCTGTGTCGTCAATGTCTATCGCCGTGGCTTCAAAGGACTCCCGCTGCCCTGAAACGACGACCCTGCTTCCCAGCATCATCAGGCGCTTCTTATACTCGGCAAGGACCGGCTTGCTGTCGCCTATGTTGTTCTTTCGCAGCATGCGGTTCACGATTTCGGCGGCAAGCCGGTTTCTGGTTATGGTTGGCTTTTCCTGCGAAAAGACAGACCCGGCGGTATGCTTGGATCTCCTCCGGAAAGCCGTCGTCGGGCGTCGTGAAGTTGATGCCGATGCCGACGACGATCCACTGTGTGCCGCCGCTTTCATAGTCGGCGACGGCTTCTGACAGGATACCGCATATTTTTTTCCCCTGGAGAAACACATCATTGACCCATTTGATTTGCGGCTTTTTGCCCGTCGATACTTCGATAGCTTCGCAGACAGATACAGCGGCATAAGACGTTACCAGGGTCGGCGCGTCCAGCCACTGCCATTGCGCAGGAAGCAGAATAAAACTCATATAGATGCCGTGTCCGGGCGGAGAAAAGAAGCTGCGGCCAAACCGGCCCCTGCCGGCTGTCTGATAGCCCGCCATAACGACCGCGCCATGCCCTGTCCCCGCGATAGCCAGCTCCTTCGCGGTCTTGTTTGTGGACTCCAAAGAAGGATAAAGGGAGACGTTTTCAGCGAAGCTTTCATCGTCCAAATAGGGGAGCATTCCTTGTACAGATAGAATATCGTTGTCCGTGCCAAGGCAATAGCCCTTGTTTGCTGCCGCCTGAATGCGATAGCCCTCTTTCTTCAGTTCCTTTACCGCTTTCCAAACGGCATTGCGCGATAGCTTAAGCGTCCCGGCCATATCGGCGCCGGAAATGCTTTCCCCGCGGTGTTGTTCAAGGATAGCTAAAACCTGTTCCTTAGTACCCATGCCCTACCTGCTCTTTCCGTAATAAGTACTTGTCAGTGCGGACTTTGGTAGCGCCGGCACATTTGCCCGGCTACACGTCACATTCGTGTTCAACATCAGCCTTTCTGTCACCTATTATAGCACAAATGGTTGACGATAGAACTTTCTTTTTGTATACTGTCGATACAGCGCCGTTGATCCTGTATACAGGAGAAGTGTCAATGAGAAAAATGGATCTTTCTATACGAGACCTGTGCTTGATCGGCATTTTTACCGCCATCATCGCGGTGATATCGCAACTCAGTATCCCCATGCCCTATGGCGTGCCCATGACGATGCAGACCTTTGCCATAGCGCTTGCGGGGATGGTACTCGGTACAAAAAAAGGCACGCTGTCCGCGTTGGTGTATGTGCTTCTC
>WRNN01000330.1 GCA_009776595.1 Clostridiales bacterium | reverse complement strand
GAGCCCTTGTACGGCTACGGTTTTCCCTTTCAGGGAATCCGAGCCGAACTTGACGCTGGCGCCCGCTTTCATACTTAAATAAATCCCGCGCGCCGTGAAGGGGGATGGATTGCCGCTGCTCTCCGGGGTGCCGGTGACATATTTCGTGACTTCATGGATTTGCTCCACATCGGCGGCGCCGATGTTGACGTCTTCCGCCGTGTAGTAGATACCGTTCAAAGTATTCAAAAAATTGCCGAACGCGTGAAAGAAGGCTCTTGACTTCAGCTTGGCGGGATCACCGATGATAACCGACTTGCCGCCGCCTAGCTTGAGGCCCGCCGCCGCATTCTTTAAGGTCATCCCTCTGGAAAGGCGCAGAACATCAAACAGCGCGTCGTCTTCTGTGGCGTAATTCCAAAACCGGGCGCCCCCCAGTGCAGGACCCAGTACGGTGCTGTGAATCGCGACAATCGCGTTGAGTCCCAGTTCTGGATTATGAACGAAATGTACCTGTTCATGGCCGTACTCTTTCATCGCTTCAATAACTTGCATAATGATCCGCCTCTTCTTTCTTGTCGCACCACAGGGCGCTTTGTATTTTATATATCTTGTAATTATAGCACATAAGGATAGGCCTGACATTTTATTTCCTATGTATTTTAGTCTATATTTCTGTATACATTTCTGGATACATCCAGGCCAACGTGATACAATTGGGTAAATTTAGGCAGAAAAGAGGGACAGTCAGATTCCATGATGTACCATTTTAAACCCCAGGGCGTATGTAGCACGCAGTTTCATATCGAAGTGAACGATGAAGGCTTTGTCGAAAGCTTGTCCGTGGACGACGGATGCGACGGTTATGGGCAGGGAATGAGCCGGCTGGTGAAAGGCAGGCATATGGACGAGTTGATCGCGCTGCTGGACGGCATCCCCTGTGATCAAAAAGCGACCTCCTGTCCGGATCAGTTCGCGAAGATGCTGACACAGATCAAACAAAGCCGCGAAGCGCGATAAAGAATACATAGAGAAGGATAAGGCATAGCCCNGCGNCTGTAAGGAACAGGCTTANGGTAAAGCCGCCGGCCACAGGCGGCTCTGTATCTGGCGCTGTGTGCTGTTGAAACATTCGGATATGACCGGACAGAAATCTGCCGGGCCTGCGGGATGCGCCCACAGCTGCCGCAATAAGGGTCGCCGCCCATAACAGAACCAACAGGAGGGGGCGGTAAACCAGGTTCTCCAGGTCGAGCCATTTCGGCCAAAGCGAAAGGTATCGCCTGACGCCATTCTTTCCCCTTCGCATTAGCAGGCCGCGCACAAGGAGGAGATAGACGGCTGCGCCGATCAACAGAGAGAGGAAAGTGCTGCTGATCTTGGCCAAAGAGAAATAGTCCGGCGCATAAACAGGCGGCTGAACATGGAAGAAGCCCAGGCCCCAATCCGCCAGGGCGTCCAATACAAAGGGAAAAATGCCGAGGGCGGGAAGCACCGCGGCAAAGGCGAGAACGGCGGCGCTCAAGCGGCTGATATAAGGTTTCCTATCCCCTGACATAACCTGCTCCAAGACTCCCGCCTCGACAGGCGGCGAGTAAAGAGCGCCCAAGTCATGCATGGANTCGCCTTTCTCGATNAATAAAGCGACAAAGAGTTTGGTCATGTACGCGACGGTCAGGCCGCCGGANAGGTAGAAAGCGGCGTCGAGCAGCCGCAGCGGGAAGGCGAGGGGGAGGCCTTGGTACAGGGCCATGCTTTCCACAATTGCTTCGTGGAGAAGCGTTTTGCTGATATAGCCGCTGAGAAACGGAATCCCGCTGATGCCCAAAGCGCCCATGAGGAAAGCAAACAAAAGCAGCGGCTTTCCCCGTCCGAAGCCCCGCAATTTATTGATATCCAGCGTATGCCGGTCGAGATAGGCCAGGCCTGCAATGAGAAACAGAATAAGCTTAAACAGGGAATGGTTCAGCATATGCAGCAGCGTGCCGCGAACGGCTGTTGCGCCGCCATCCCCTAATAGGCAGCGGAGGGCGACGCCGGTGAGGATAAAGCCGATCTGGGATACGGAGGAGCAAGCCAGCGTCCGCTTGAGGTCGGTGGAAAATAAACCCAAAACAGCGCCCCAGAGCATGGTGATCGCGGCAAAAGGCAGGAGCGAAACGCCCCAGAGGGTGTCGGCGGGAAAGAGGTTGCAGCTGATGGCGGCTGCGCCAAAAACACCGGTTTTGGTCAGAATGCCTGAGAGCAGCGCACTGGCGGGCGCGGGGGCGACAGGATGGGCTTTGGGCAGCCAAAAATGGAGGGGAAACATGCCGGCTTTCGCGGCGAATCCGGCCAGCAGCAGCGAAGCGGGCAGATACAGAGAGGATTTGTCGGGAAGCGCCGCGCAAGCTGCATATAATTCCGCAAGATCCAGCGTGCCGGCGCGTTGCTGCAGCAGAAGCAGCCCCATCAACATCGCGAGCCCGGCGGCTATGGAAAGGGAAAGATAGGTTTCGGCGGCGCGAAGGGCGGCGCGGGTTTCGTCATGGGCGACCAAAGGGTAGGAGGCGAGGGAGGCTGTTTCGAAGAAGAGAAAGGCTGTACCCAGGTCGGCGGCATAAAAGAAGCCCATCGTCGCGCCCAGCGTAAGCAGGGAGAAGAAGCAGTAGCGGCTTCTGTTCTGAGAAGCATGGAAGTAGGAAAGGGAAAAGAGCGAGGTCGCCAGCCAGAGAAACGCTGTTGCGCATCCATAGATAAGGCGAAAGCCATCTGTCCGGAAGTGCAGGGGGATGCCGCACAGATAACCGGTACGAATATCCGCCTCCGGAGTGAACAAAGCCAAAAACAGGCTCAGGCTGAA
>WRNN01000329.1 GCA_009776595.1 Clostridiales bacterium | reverse complement strand
GCCTCCGTTGTGAGCATATGGGCTTCATCCACGATATAGACTTTATACTTTCCCGTAGCCGGCAGAAACCCTATTTTTTCTTTGAGATCCCGGATTTCATCGATACCCCGGTTAGAGGCGGCGTCGATCTCCAGGACGTCCATGGCATTTCCCCGGGTTATACTCCTGCAGTTCTCGCATTTACCGCAAGGCTGAGCGCCTTGCCTGTCCGTGCAATTCAGCGCTTTGGCCAGAATTCTCGCGGCGCTGGTTTTTCCCGTTCCTCTGGGTCCCGCAAATAAATAAGCATGGCTGATCCGCTCCTGCAGTATCGCATTCTCCAACGTCCGGCGAATCGGGTCCTGTCCCGTCAGTTCGCCGAAATCCTGCGGACGCCATATCCTGTATAGAGCTTGCTGCGACATGCCTGTATTCCTTTCCTACCAGTGGATAATGACTCCTAAGGCGGCACCGCTTTGGTAATGGGCGCCGCTTATTTAGTATAGCAGTATTGCGACGCAAACAAAAGTCCGCTGACGTTTTTATTTGCATTATTCAGCTGAGTGTGCTACTTTAATAAATATATCAATAGATTTATCCAGGAGGTTATGCATTTATTTTGAACAAACGTTATACCCGAATATATAGCCTGCTTCTTGTTTTTCTTCTGTTTTCCGCCTTTACCGCCGGTATTGACATCTCAAAGTCCTCCCTGCCTGCTTTTGCAGCCGAACCTGACCCCTACAATTCGATCGTCTACCTTGTTGTGGATACAGCCCTGGCGGACAGCCGGGATTATGTAGAAATTGAAGTCGTGCTTGTCGCCGCAGGCGGCGGCCTGGTATCGAACCGCAGCGTCTTTTGCGCCTCCTCCCGGAAAGAAGACAGTGTTTCTGTCCAGGGAAATTCGGACGGCTTAGTCAGCGTATCGATCTCCAGCTCTCTGCCCGGCGTATCACAGATCGCGTTCTCTTTGGTGTCGTCAGACGCCGCGTCAAGATATCTCCGTGGTGAAATCAGTTACAGCGACGCAAAGATTGTGCAGACCAATGATGGCCTGGACACGTTATCTGTTTATTTCATCGCCGGAAGCCTGGATATCGAAGCCTGTGAAATAGAATTCGACAAAGATACCATTGCCGTCACGGATTACCGTTATTCCGATAACGCAATCGGTATCGTGAATCTCCGTACCGAAATCGATCAGCCTATGGTAAACCAAAGGGTCACCGTCTATTCGAATCATAACGGGATCCTGCTCTATCCTGCCAGAAGCTCTTCCGGGAACTTCGGCGAAGGCTCATCCATCACGCTGACTACGGACAAGGACGGTACAGCAAGCTTTGTCGTCAAGGGCTATCAGATAGGGGAAGCGGAGATCATCTGCCGTGTAGGCAACGAAGAATTCAGCGAATTTCTCTACATAGATATAGCGGAAAACGTCTTTGATTTCGAAGAGCCTTACCAGGAAGAAGAGGAGGAAGAGGAAGAAGAGGAAACGCCGGTCATTAGCAGAGAACACACGAAAGTGAACATTTCCAAGCCGATCGCTTTCGAATACGGTACGAATGCGCGATACAACCTGCCTGTGACGGAGGATGGCCGGGACAAGATCCTTATCGGCGGCGTTGCTATGTCCGAAGACGGGGAACCGATCCGGGAGCAGCATCTGGTACGGGCCTATGCTACTGCCGGCGATCTGGATAAAACGGAAACCCTGACCACCAGTCTGGGCGGCGCTTTCTCTTTCAGCCTTAGCTCCAGAGATATCTGTATGGGCCGCTACGCCGTTGGCCTGGGTACCGTCGAGCAGTTAAAAGCCTACCTCGAAGGCAGAATCAGCGCCGAGGGCTGTCAGCTTCTGGATACGGGCTCTTTCTCCTTTATCAGCCACGATTGGAATCAATATATCATTTGCGCCATCGGCGAACAAAAAGCCATCATCAACAATCTGGAGACGTATCTGGATGTAGCGCCCTTTATCCGGGACGGGCGAACCATGCTGACGGCCAGGCCAATNGCCGATACCATCGGCGCCGTCGCAAACTGGAACCAGGCCGGACAAACCGCCAGCTTCTATGTTCCCGTCGGCAACTATACCATTTCGATGAAGGTCGGCAGTACCACGATCGACCGGACAGAGATTTATGCCGCACCCAGGCAGTATCGCAGCGATGTTCCCGCGATGATCGTNGAAGGCCGGACGGTGCTGCCCTTAAGAGCTTTGGGCGAAGCTTTCAACATGCAAACGATCTATGATGAATCCGCAAAAATGGTAGCTGTCTATAACATTCGAAGCATCACCTATGATCCGCGGCGCGATCCCGACAGCCTCTTGTACGACCCGACCATGGATCCGGAAAGCGACGAGTATATCGAGCGATATTAAGCGAATCTTCGTTCAATCTCTGCCTATCCCGCCGAGGAACAGGTCCGCCACTTGCTCCCCTGCCTCAGCCGGCGTACTGTCTTCCCATCCCGGATTGCCCCATGGCCGGGCCAGGTTCATCACTGCGCCCATCAGGGCGCCAAGGAGCAACTGGGGGTTCACCATGCGGATTTCCCCCGAGGCAACGCCGGCGTCGAGGATCTCTTCCAGCCACGCAAGCCAGCGGGCATTTTGTTCGAGAAACAGCGCTTTCAAATCCTTCATGCTGCCGCTGACGGTGGCAGGGTTGATGTCCAGCATCTTGTGGCGGTTACGCCGATGATGGAGTATCACGGCTTCCACCATGGCTTTTAACTTGGCCCTCACCGTTTCTTCGCGNTCCACCGTNTCNTTCACCATNTTGGCAAATTCTTCCATTTCATAGCGGATGGATGCGGATATCAGCTCGTCCTTGC
>WRNN01000328.1 GCA_009776595.1 Clostridiales bacterium | reverse complement strand
GCCTTTCAAGAGGGACAAGCCTTCTGTTTGCGCCAGCAGGCGCTCCAACTCCTCCCGCGTGAGTTCGAGCCCGTCGACGCTCAACGTAGGTTTATAAGACAGCAATGTGTCGATCCCCATGTGTGAAGGCGCCGTTTCCCCGATGGAAACCGTTACTTTGACCGTATTGTATTTCTTTTTCCACCAGTCGGGGATGCGGCACAGGATGCCGCAAGCCTCATACAGCGGAATTTCTTTGAGGAAGAGGTAAGCTTCTTCCGCCGTAAAGCGCAACAACGAGAAGAGTTCCCCGCTTTCCACCAGTACGGAGATAAAGTTGCTGGCTTCCGCAGCCCGGCTGACCGTGGAAAGCAATTGCAGCAACAAGGGCTGGTTGTCCCGATACTCCAGCAAAGCGTCCCGCAGCGGCACATGTTCCGCCTTATTATGCTTCGCCCTTCTGCTGTATGTCGCAAGAAAGGCAAAAGGATGGCTGGGCGTTTTATTGTTTTCTACCAGGTGAAAAAACACCCTGCCGGCTACATTGATATGGCTGTTATAGGTAAGTAAATACTGCGCGACGCTCCCGCTAAACGCTTCGAGTTCCGAGGCGAAGGCATCGCCCAGATTGTCCCATAAGCCGGATAGCCAATCTTTATCCACATATTCGGCGCCGATGACATAGGGGCGTCTTTGTAGCAAAGCGCTGTTATCCTCCGCGCTTAAGGCTTCCGCCTTCCGGCTGATCTCGATATCCGGGTTTTTGGAGAGTTTTTCGACAAACAGAGATGCAATATCATGGATAAACAGCAGGGAAGGGTGCATATCGGGCGCTTTGTCCGCAAAGCCAAAATAGAGCAGCGCTTTATAGGGCGCTGCCGCAAAATCCGACAGCAGTTTACTGTTCGTATAATACTGTTTGCTTCTTGTGGCGTCGGTATCCAGCAGGAGCCCCTTTTCTGTAAATACGGCGACCAGTTCTCTGTTCATCAGCAAAAGCCCTCATTGAAGAACGATAACGTCCTCTTTCCTCAACTATGATGTACTGTGTTATACAACTATGATGTACTGTATTATACACCAGATAGACGGTGAAGTCATATTGGAAAATGAAATGGAGAAAAGGAAAGCGGATTGTTATGCCTACTGTTATATGGTATCATCATTTCGTATATATATGAATATTGAAGAGAAAGGGATAGCGTTAGGGATATGGGCGACGCTGCCGAAGAATTGGATGATCCGATTGATAAAGAAATAGATACGGGCAGTAAAATAGAAAATGATTCGGACGCCGATCTGTCTAACGGAGGTCAGCGTTTCAAAGCCATGCAGCAACGGCGTCAGGCGCTGCGCCGCCAGCATATGCGGGTTTTCGCCATTTCCTTTAGCTTTCTGTTGGCGGTAACCGGTATCCTGTGGATGTGGACCGCGTATCTTTCCGCCGGGCCGCAGTCAAGGCCGGCAGTCTTGCTCCTTCCATTAGACAGCAGGCCGGTCAATACGGAACTTCCCCGGCAGTTGGCTGCTATTGCGGGAATCCGGGTCGTTCTCCCCGAACAGGAGGCGCTGGATCAATTCCTCATTCCCAGTAAAGAGCAGGCACTTTTTTCGTGGCTGACGGAAAGAGACAAGGAAGCCTACGGCCTCAGCGTCATCCATGTCAATTCGCTGCTTTTCGGCGGATTGCTGCATTCCCGGGAATCCCTTCAGTATCAAGACGCAAACAGGAAGCTGAGGGCGATGCACGAGTATTTGCTGTCAAGAGAGAGGGCGTCCGGCAATACGCTTGTCCTGGTTTACATTCTGCCCAGGCTTCTTCCCAGTCAGTATGACGCGGACATGTGGGTATATGAAAAAGAACTGCCGGAGTTGTCTCAACTTAGGCATCGTCAGGAGTTGGCCCTAGGCGATAGCAAAGACGCCGCGCGAATCCTGGAACTGGAGAGCAGTATTCCCCGGGAAATACGCCAACGCTATGAAACGGTCTATGCGGAAGCCTTCAATACCGGCAGGAGCCTTCTGGATTGGCTGGACAGCGGCTTGGCAGATGAAGTGGTCATCGGCCTGGACGACAGCGCAGAGTACGGATTGAATGTCAAAGCCTTTCAGGATCTGCAAAGCACGGCTGCCGGCCGCAATCAGCAGCAAGCCTATTTTCTTCACGGCGCGGACGAGCTCTCGCCGCTGATCATCGCCCGCCACAGCCTGGCTTATGATCGAAATGACGAAAGCTTTGTATTGCGGTATTTATCGGAAGGCTGGGAAGACGTCATTCTTCCTTATGAAGCGATCCCNCTGAAGGATAATTTTCAGGAGAAGACCGCTTATCTCTTCGCCGATAAACCGGGCGAAGCGACAAGGGGCGACAGCGGCGCGTACGCTTCGAAGGGCATCGCGAAATATATCTACCTCTTCAGCGATCAGGAAGCAACAAGCGAGCAGATGAAGGTGCAGTGGGACACAATACGCAAAGACAAGGCAAGACCTTCCGGCGCCTATGTCGGTCTGGCTGACATCGCAAAGACAAACGGCGCCTGGGTCCCCTTCATCCAGAGCGTAGGCCCGGACCGGGTCTATCAGTATGTAGACGCCTATGCCGGCTGGAACACCGCCGGCAATAGCCTGGGCGCCGTCATGGCTCAGTTGCTCTACTGGGAATCCGCCCGGGCCTTATCCGGACCACAGCGCCGGGAAGCGGCTGTCCTGCAGGCGAATCTACAGAAGCTTCGGCTGATCGACGATTACTTCTTTCAGTCTGTCGTACGGCAGGAATTCATCGACTGGGCCGCAAAAGAAGGCTTCAATTATCTGGCTTTCGGCAGCCGCTGGATGGAGGCCAACGACAAGC
>WRNN01000327.1 GCA_009776595.1 Clostridiales bacterium | reverse complement strand
GGAACTCTTCCGCAATGCCGCTGTAGACTTTATGCCCCATGCCGTCGCATAGCGGATCATAGTAGACGACATGCCCCGCCGTAGCCAGCCCGCCGAATACGGCCTGTTTCTCAATGAGCAGTACCTTCTCCACGCCGTTTCGCTTTGCGGCTAAGGCCGCCGCCACACCCGCTACCCCGCCGCCGACGACAACAAGGTCATACGACCCGCAGATTTCGGTTTGTCTGGATTCCTGCATGTACTCCATAAGGCATCCCCCCTTCTTACCCTGCATTCATAACACTTACGGTCATACGCGCCCTCCGTCGCCTGAAGATTCGTTCAATGGGCGAAGCTCATCTTTGCTACTTTACCCGATCCGTGTACAGCTTGACGGCTTCGGCATAGTCCTGAGAAAGGACATTATTTCCCGTTCCTTGAAAACCTTCGCCAAACTTCTTCTCCGCGGCTTTTATCGCATGATAAAAAGGCGGTGTTTTGCTGCGGTCCGAGCCTTCATAGAAGGAAATCGGCACATAATACCACATGTGAAAGACCTTTTGCTTATTTTCTTCCGTCTTGGTGACGACTTTGCCTTCCGCAGCGTCCAGGATGAGCTGATAGAGCTTTTCTCCGGTCTCCGGGATGCCCTCCCGCAAAGCGGCGCCCGCGTTGAAGTCCTTTCTGAACTCCGGCGTATGGAAAGTATCCTCATTGCCGGTCACACGAATGCCGACCGTATGGGGGATCTCATAATACAGATAGCCCGCGCTGGTGGTGATCATGTGCAGATGCGCCCCCTGCAGCGAACCGAAGATACCCGCGCAGGGCGGCAGGCCGTTCTCGATGCCCACATTGTTCCAAAAGCCGTTGTGCGGCGGTTGTTCGCAATACTGCAAAAAGCCCTGGATGGGGCTTTCGCCGACCGTACTGAGCATATAGTAGCCTTTCTCCGCCAACGTGGTGATACCCTCGACAATATTGACCAGATTGGGCTGTTCATACTCGATGGGTTTCCCGGTCTGCTTCAGCGTCATTTCCCGATCGTGCTCCACCCTGTCCAGCATCTTCAGCGCGTCCGCCCGTTTCGCGAACTTCTCCGCGAAGAGATCCTCTATGCCGTTGAGCAGCGCCCCGCCGCCGCCCCAAAGGACGCAGCCGCCGTCCTTGACCAACAGATCCATCGCCCTGGCGTTGACCGGGTTGCCAAGGATGGCTGTGGTCCAGTCGGAACCGGAGTTTTGCATGGCGATCGTCAAACCCTCAATCGGCCTGGGCTCCCTCTTTTGTGCGGCTGCCTCGGCTTGAAAGCCTTCGATGATAGCGGTCCCCTGCCGGACGGCGTCGTCGCCGGCGGCTGTTACGTCCAGATAGCTCACCGGTTTACCGGTCTTTCTGATGAACTGCGCCACTTCGTCGGCTGTTCTTTTCTCTCCGTCCGCCTTTAGTACCAGGACCGAATGGATATTCGGATTGCATCCTGTAGAGCTGAGCGCCATGCGGGTATAGGTGCTGACGCGGCCCTCGTCCAGATGCGTGCGGTCGCAGCACATCCATGTGCAGCCTGTAGCGTCCGAGATTGCCTCGGCTGCGGCGTTGCAGTCCGGCGAAGTAGAAATGACCATGACATAGTTCCGGATACCGAAACGCCCGTCCGCGCGGGGATAGACCATGATCTGCCGCTGCCCTTCCCGGACTCTTCTTCGGGCTTCCTCGCCCCTCTTTACCGCGTCATTCAGCAGATTATGCTGACTGATCCATTCCCCCGGCGATACCTTCGCGGTCACGGGACCGATAGGCACCCCGAACTTGATGACTTCCTCACCTTCCGCTATGTCGGCAATCGCCATTTTATGGCCCTTGGCGATATCTTCGCGGGCGATATAGCTGTCCTGCTTACCGTTCAGGGTCACCGTCCCGCCAGCTTTCACATCTTCAATCAACACAACTACATTGTCCGCATCGTGAATATGTATTGCCACTGCCATACGCTTTCCCCTCCCTTGCCTGAAGAATGTGCAATTATGTAAACGCTTCGTAATGTCCGGCGGCTTCTCCGCCAGATACGCCGGCAAAACTTTTCACATTTTGGTTCCTGTAGCGGTCGAAACGATAGCGCAAGCCTTCCCATTCCTGAAGTTTCCCTGTCTCAACCTTTTCCCAGCCGATTTCCGTATCCAGGCATATCGCGCGGCAATCCGCCTCCCTGTCCGCGGCCATAATCCTGGTTACATAGGCTTCCTGACAATAGGGCGCAAGCAGGGCAATGATCTCCGCACCGCCAATGACCCATGTTCTCTCCGGTTCGCTGCCCATATCCCTTAATGTCATAAACAAGTCCGTTTGACTTGTGCAGATCAGCAGCATATCACCTGACATAACCTGCTCTAAGACGCCCGTCTCCGCAGGCGGCGAGTCAAGAGCAGCTAAGTCATGCATGGACTCATCTACACACGCAGCGTGGGTAGGAATCCCCCTCTGTGTGAATATTCGTTCAACCCGGATTGCCGCAGACAGGCTTTCCGGGTGACGGGTTAGTACGATATTCGTTCGATTGGTCAGCGGCTTTCCGCCCGGNAGGGANTCAAAGGTTTTTCGCCCCATGATGACGACGCCGTTCGTGGTTTTCTCCTTGAAATTCCGCATGTCGGGAGGGATCCGGNACANTAGCCTGTTGNCCTTACCGATTCCCCAGTTNTCATCCGCGGAAAAAATCATATTCATCTTCGATGATCCCGCCCTATTGATCCCGTTTCAGCANNTATTGNTCCAGCTTTCGCTTCACGCGCTGCAAAGCGTTATCGATAGACTTCACATGCCGCTGAAGGATGGCCGCGATTTCCTGATAGGTCTTTCCGTCCAGAT
>WRNN01000326.1 GCA_009776595.1 Clostridiales bacterium | reverse complement strand
TGACTTCGCTGGACCAGATCAGCCGGTTCTGCATCCTGTTTCGCTTCAGCGCCAGTTGGATGAGTTCCTCCGTAAGCTGCGCGAAGGGTTTTCCCGAGGCTTCCCAGAGGTAGAAGGCCAGGGAACCAGGAATGGTATTCAGCTCATTGATATAGATATTGCCGCTCTGTTGATCCAGGAGAAAATCCACCCGTACGACGCCGCTGCAATTCAAAGAAAGGAAGGCGTTTTCCGCCAGCCTTCGGATTCGTTTCTCCGTATCCGCATCCAAATCCGCGGGTATTTTTCGCTTTGCGCTCTCCATACCCTTGGCAGGGGGGGCGCCGGCGCTTTTGCCGGCAACTCTGTAGCTTCCCTGGTACTTATCCGCATAGTCGAGGATTTCTCCCGGGACGAAGGGTTCTTCGCATACAGAGCTCTCCGTGTGCTCCCTGTCGCCGATTACGGCGCAGTTGATCTCGCGGAAGCCGGTCAGCATCGGCTCCGCCAGGATGCGTTCGGTAAAGGAAGCCGCCAGTTCGATACCATACTTTAGCGCCTCCCGGTTATGCGCCGGGTTTACGCCTATGCTGGAGCCCAGGTTGACGGGCTTGATGATCAATGGATACGCGTGAAAGCTTTCCAGCCTGTCTATGGTCCGGTCCGGGTTCTCGTAGTAGGACGCGGCGGAAAAGCAAAAGCCGGGCAATACGGGCAATCCCGCATTTTGCAACAGGCATTTTGCCACCCACTTATCCATAGCGCTGGCGGAAGCAATCACATCCGAACCTACATAAGGCAGGCCGTGCAGTTGAAAAAATCCCTGGATGCTGCCATCTTCTCCGTTCGTACCGTGAATGACGGGGAAAGCCAAATCCAGTTCTCCGATATAAGGGGAGGCGAACAGCTTTGCCGGATGCCGCAGCAGGCGGACCCGCCCCTTCTCCCGGACCAGGGTAACCTGCTGGCTTTGTTCCAGCAGGGAAGGCAAGTCCTTATAGTAAGACGGCGTCAGCAGGTTCTGACCGGTATACATCTCGTTGTCTTTGGATATATAGATCGGGATCACTTCATACTTGCTGCGGTCCAGCGCCGCGGCCGCCTGCGCGGCGGAAATGACGGAAACTTCGTGTTCTACGCTTTTGCCGCCAAAGAAAATGCCTATGTTGATTTTCACGGCCCTACCCTCCTACTCCCGGTCGCGCCTTCCGGTTTGCTGCTCCGCCACGCTTTCAAGGAAACTGTCCGGCAGGTCGTTTTCCAGCAGAACGGTCATCGGGCCATTTTCGGGCGCCAGTTGATCCGCGAGCTGGTTTGCCTTTGCCAGGGCATCATGGATATCCTTGGCTACATAGATACAGGATTCGTCCAATCCGCCGCTCCTGGCGCCTTCTTCCAGCGCCGCCGCGCGGTTCTTTCCGACGATGATCAGATGGTCGCAATGCTGCGCCGCCTGGCTTCCCAGCTTTCGGTTTGCGCTTTCTTCCATGGCGCCCAGCTCGACCATGCCGGGGGTGATCATCACCCTGTAGCCGGGAAAGCCGCCCAGGATCTCCAGGGCTTCCCCTGCGCCTTCCGGATTGGCGTTATAGCGTCGTCTATGATGCGATAACTGCCGCTTTGCGGCAGTAACTGCAGCCGGTGGGGTACAGGTTCGAGGCTGCCGACGTGCTGCGGCAGGTCGCGGGGCTTGATCCCGAAAGCGATCGCCGTCGTTGCGGCGGCAAGAATGTTCAGTACATTGTGTCTTCCCAGGAGCTTTGTATGTAGGCTCAGCCTGCCGCCCCCCTCGAAACACATATCAAACTGCGACCCATCGGGCCCGGATTGGATGTTCTCCGCCCAGACGTCAGCGTGCATGCCCTGCCACTCGTCTTCGCCCGCGTTTTCTGTCTTCGTGCGATAACGTAAAGCTGGCGCGGCTACTTTCTGGTGCCGGATATAGAAATTGTCGTCATTCAGCACCATCAAGCCTTCGCTGCCCACCGCCTCCGCAAGCTCAAATTTCGTCTGAACGATATTTTCCATCGTTTCAAAAGTATCCAGGTGCATTTCCCCGATGGAGGTGATGATCCCCGCGACAGGCCTGACCATCTGGCAGATTTCCCGGATATCGCCGGGCTTTTTGGCCCCCATTTCCACCACAAAGATCTTGTGGGTTGCTTTGAGTTGTTCGCGTATCGTCCTGACCACGCCCATCGTCGTATTATAGCTCTCGGGCGTCATCAGGACTTCGTATCTGGCGCCCAGGAGATGGTGCAGGATATGCTTTGTGCTGGTTTTGCCGTAACTGCCGGTTATCCCGATGACGGTGAGGCCCGGATGTTCCTCGAGGATCCGGTTGGCGTCGCGGATAAAACCGTCGGCGATGCGCTTCTCCAGCGGCTTGTTGATCAGATTGGCGGCGACGATCACGACTTGCAGCAGCCAATTCAACAAAGCCTGGAGAAAAGGGATCTCCCACCAAAACGTTTCGGGAAACAGCAGGCTCATTCCCCAAATATAGAGAAAGCACAGGATGCCCGCGGTAACCAGCAGGCGTTTCACCCGCCAGGTGAAGACGAGGGGGGTTTTTTCTTTTGTCTTGCTTCGGACAAAACTCAGCGCAAGAAACAGCGCGCCATGGAGAAACAGATACAGGTTGAGGGACAGGAAGCCGCGCAAAAGCACGCTTGTGATAATGGTCGCAAGCAGAAGATAACCGGGCAATCTGCTGGGGTTGCGTTTCAACCACTGCGTATACCGGTCATTATAGTAACTGTTCTGCTGCATCATATGCAGGCTTCGTCGAAGGTTACGCCAGAGATAAAAGTAAAAGGCGCCTGTTTGAAAAACTGCGGCAATCGTAAACAATCGAGTGTCTCCTTTAATTTGTGCTGCGCTAGTTAT
>WRNN01000325.1 GCA_009776595.1 Clostridiales bacterium | reverse complement strand
AAGATATCATCGCCAGGCTCAGGGCGATTGAGCATGTGGAAATCATCCGGATAGGCACGCGGATTCCTGCGGTTTTGCCCATGCGGGTCACCCCGGCTTTACTGCGTATGCTCAAGAAGTATCACCCTATATGGATGAACCTGCATTTTAACCATCCGCTGGAGCTAACCGGCCAATCCTGTAAGGCCTGCGCGGATATAGCGGACGCGGGCATCCCTCTGGGAAACCAAACCGTGCTGTTAAAAGGCGTCAACGACAACATCGGCGTCATGAAAGAACTCCTGCTCAAGCTGGTGCAGGCCAGAGTCAGGCCTTACTATATCTATCAATGCGATCTGTTTGAAGGCAGTGAACACTTCAGGACGAAAGTCGAAACGGGCATAGAAATGATCCGGAGCCTGACCGGCAGCATCTCCGGATTTGCGATTCCAAAATTTGTCATTGACGCCCCCGACGGCGGCGGCAAAGTACCCCTCAATCCGGANAACATCGTTTCGCTCGACGACGAAAAAATAGTCATGCGCAATTATGAAGGCCGTATCTTTGTCTATCCCCAACCGGCCGAAGTTTAGCGATCNTTTAAACCGTCCCGTCGAGATTTTGAATGATTTTATCGATAGTCCGGATCATGTCCGTGATATCGGAAGGATTGATATCGCGGCTTATGCGTTCCGCCCATTCAAGCGATATCTGTACAATCAATCCGTAGAGTGTCGCGCCTTCCTGNGTAAGATTCAGCATATAATTCCTGCGATCCTCAGGATGCGGTTCNCGGGATATATAACCCGCAANCTCCATGTTTCTGACAATCCGGGCGACGCGGCTCTTATCAACGCCTTGAATATCCGCAAGCTGATCCTGATTGATGCCCGGGTTTCTCTTGATCGCGATGATATAAGGATAGGGGATACCCACAACGCCTTTTGCCGCGAGGCTGTGGTTGATAAATCTTTTATGCCTGCGTTCGATTCTTGAGAACCCCATTGCCAGCCTGGTAAAGTCATTGTCTTGATTTGCCAATTTTCACACGCCTCTCGTGAAAAAATGCATTATAGTCAATCCTCAGGTACCGCTTTCTTTTGAAAGCTGCCTGTGTTATCCTTCCGCTTTTTTTCAACGCCGATTACTCTGTCCCACTTTAAATAATACACAAGCGCTCCTATCGCCAAGCCGGTTCCCACCCATGCTTTAAATGGCAAAGAGCCGTTAACCGCATCCCAGGTCAGGTCTCCGGGAATCGTAGCTTTTAGCAGGAGCAGGATCACCGTCGCCGCGATTGTCGGAATGTAGAGCAATCCCCTCCTCAGCAGAATAAACCGTCTGGTGAATCCGGACCTTTCTTGCGGCGGAAACACGCACAGTACCAGAATCTGAGACAGCGCCCCCAAGCTCAGGGCGCCAACCAGCAATATTTTTCCAAAGGGATAGGTGTGCCCCGCCACATAGAGCAGTGTCGCGATCCCCAGGGTCATATCGGCAGTGATATCAAAGAATACTTTATGCACGCGCCACCAGAGTCGTTTTTCCAGTTCATCGGGATAAGGCCAGCGGAAAGCCAGCGGCCCGTCTATGGCGTCCGTCAATTCTCCTACGACAAATAGGGCCAGCACCCGGCCAGGTGAAGCGCCGGCGATGGTCAGCCCGACGATTATCGCTGCGAAGAGGAATCTTGAGGCTGTCAGTATGTCCGGGATGTGGTATTTTTTCATCGCAACAGCTTCCCTTTTTCAAAAAGAAACCATCCTGATCAAAGGAGATTCCTTCTGGATATTATACTACATAAATCGCCGTTTGCATAAAAATGGTCTATTATTCTTCATTATTCTATCCCTTAAGTCCCGGCGGCACGCAGCAGGCGGCTGGCTTCTCCTTTATAGAAAAGCTTAAGTCTGTGTAATGCTCTGGTACACGCCACATACAGGAGTTTTTGGTCCTCCTCCGTATGATAATTCTCTTGATTGGCGTCACATAACAAGACTGCGTCGAACTCCAGCCCTTTCGACANATAGATGGGCAGGANCAACAAGCCCCGTAGTTCTGTCGCGCTTTCACTGTGTACCATTCTGATGTTGATNCTGTCCTTCAGCTGTTTATATAACGACCTTGCGTTTTTCTCTGTTTTACACAGCAAACCCACGGACTGGTAGCCTTTTTCCAGGCAGAGCCCGGCCTCTGCCACTATCATTTGACACAGAGCGGCTTGATCGGAAGCGGCGTGTATTTCCGGCTCCTCGCCCTTCCTGTTGAAGCTCTTGATTTCCTCTTTCTGCGTAATGAATTGCATACTGAAACGCAGAATCTCATTGGTGCAGCGAAAGCTTTTATCCATAACGACCAGCGAGGATTTTTCCTTACCGAGGATCCTGTCGATCTGTTGATAGAAGGATATATCCTCCTTTTTCTCAAGCGTCTGATTGAAGTCGCCCAAAACCGTGTATTTGGCATTAGCAAATAAGCGCCCGCATATCGCATAATGCAGGGGGTAATAATCCTGTGCTTCGTCGATGACCACTTGTTTAATATTCTTGTACATATCCACATCCGTCAGCCTGAGTTGCAGATAGGCAAGGACAGCGGCGTCGTCATAAGCCGGGGTTTTGTAAGACAGCCTTTCCCTGGTGAACCGGAGTATATCCTCTGTATACGCAGGCAATGGCAGCCCTCCCGCCAATTCATGGAAATAAGTTTCATCGCCAATCAGCCTCAAGTACAAGCTTTGTGCGTCGAGCTCGCTCATCTCCCGCATTTCTTTTTTGATTCTGGCGTATTCCGCTGTATCGGCTAATCTTCTGTGGATTTCCTTAACCGACTCCATCACATACTCTTCCAGCAGTTCCAGCCGCAAGCGCAAAGGGCTGCTTTTCTGTACTGCGCC
>WRNN01000324.1 GCA_009776595.1 Clostridiales bacterium | reverse complement strand
TTCGTCCAACTAATTTCTGCAACCAATGGCGGCAGAATTATCTTTTGACTTTCTGCAACCGATGGTTGCAGATTTGACATCTGCGAAAATTCAAGATAAAAGCTCCGCATAAGCCAAAGGTTACGTGCCGAAAATCCTTGAACACCGGGGAACTCTTTTTGAAGTTCCTTCGCTAAAATTTCAACGACTGACTTACCCCAACCTTGCTCACGCTGTTTGCAATCTATTCCTTCGCCGATTTCCCAATAAAGCTGCATCAGTTCGGCGTTAACTTTTTTCATAGCTTCATACTGGCGGCGATATATTAAGTCTTTAATTTCTTTAATGAACGAGCCGTACTCAGTTAATCCATTTTGCATTATTGCGATTCCTCATTCTTTTTTTATTGGTGGGCTTGCGTCCATTCCTTACTCGTCCCTCGGAGGGTTTTAATGTGCCTTTTGGAATGAGCCAACCACGTTTCAACCTGAATGCGCCCTCAATTTGCCCATTAGCACATAATACTCGAATACGCCTATCTGTAATTCCCCATTCTTCTGCGGCTTCCTGCGCCGTTATCCAATTAAATTCTATGACAGTACTTCTCTAAAATCANTTCATTTTCGGTTTAGCAGCAGCGTCAACCGTTACCCCATATTCAGACTGCGGCATGTTTTGCCTCTTCTGAAATAGCTTCGTCTATATCCGCGATGCATTCCTCAATGGAATAATACGCTTCGCCGGTTTTTCTCCTGGCTATTGCTTCCCGAATGGCTAAGTCCCCTCCGCTGCGATGGCTTACAAGAAATGGTATCCCGCCTTCTTTCATGGACGCGACTAAAAACATGCGGATTGCTGTTGATGTATCCAATCCTAATGATGAAAACAATTTATCTGCGGATTCCTTAAGCTGATCATCCACTCTAACTTGTATTGTCTTTGTCATATCACAACCTCGTTTCAGCAGTTTCATGTTGCTATTATAATGCAATTGTAATGACATAGCAAGGTGTTTGAACAACTACGCCTTGCTATAGATGGGGATAGTCGATTCCATGATAAAGCCAATACCTTAACAGAGCACAGCGGCGCATTGTGAGCGGAGACGGCTTCATGCTATACTGAGGGCATAGCCGGAAAACTTCCGCGCTGCGTACCGCAGAGGTGCGAAGCTTCTGCTGCAGAGGCGGGAAGCTGCCGGTGCAGGGCAGAATCCGCTGCCAATCATGATGAAGGGGGCTGTTATTATGGCAACACTGGATGGTGCGCAAATCCTGGTCAGGCAGTTGAAGGCAGAGGGCGTGGAAGTGATTTTTACCCTCACCGGAGGACATATTTTCCGCGTCTATCAGGAGGCGCAGAAACTGGGTATCCGGGTGGTGGACTTCCGGCATGAAGGGGCGGCCGCTTATGCGGCGATGGGCTATGCCATCATCACCGGAAAGCCCGGCGTTGTGCTCCTCACCGCGGGCCCGGGCGTAACGAATGCGGTTACCCAGGTCTGCGACAGTATGCTGGGAGACGTGCCGGTATTGTTCCTGGGAGGCGCTTCTGCCACCCAGCATGACTTGACCGAAGTATTGCAGGAATACGACTGCCTCACCTTGATGAAGAACAATACGCTNTGGTCCTTCGAAGTACAGGATACTGCCCGTATCGCCGAAGCAACGGCTGTGGCCTTCCGCCATATGCTGGGCGCCCATACCGGACCTGTCTATCTGGAACTGCCCATGGACGTCCTGGAGATGAACCGGGTAGAGGAGGGGGAGGTCGTCTTCCCGGAAAACTATCGCACGCAAAGCCGTGTATTCGGCGATCCCGCGGCTATCGCCAAAGCGGGCGACCTGCTGATTGCTGCGGAAAGGCCTGCCATCATCATCGGGGACGGCGCGCAATACAATTGCCAGAATCCGGGTGTGTTCCGGGAACTGGCTGAGTATCTGCAGATCCCCGTCGAAGTCAGCGTGACAAATGGCGGACGCTTCTTTAATGAGGAAGAAAGCCCGCTTTTTCAGCTGGGCGCTTTCGCTTCCGGCAGCAGCGACGTGCTAATGGTGATGAATCACAAACTCAATCATTCCGCTGTCCAGAACGTCAACCCCGCTTCAAAGCTGATCAATGTGCATCGAAACCATCGCCATGTGGGCCTGAACGCGCCGATGGAGGTGGGCATTATCGGCTATGCCGACGCGGTGGCGGAACAGTTGCTTGCTTATATCCAGTCGAAGACGCCGCCGGTAAAGGAACGCAAGTGGATTGCGGAAACCTTGGCCATGAAGCAAGCTGTCGCCAGCCAGATGAAAGCGCTGTTTGAGAGTGACGCGGACCCGATCCATCCCGCCAGAGTCGCGGGCGAGATCAATACCTTCCTCAAGAGCGACGAGGGCAGGAAGTGGTGTTATTGGGCTGACGGCGGCGACTCCGTGACCTGGGCTCTGACCGCGTCTGCTATACTCGGCTTGCCGAAGCCCTTTGTGGGGCGCGCCGTGCTGGCTTCTTATATCGGATGTGTGGGCGCTTCGTGGGGTATGATCAGCGGGCTCTATGCGGCTGCCGGAAAGCCGGTCTTACACAGTATCGGAGACGGCAGCTTCGGTCAGTATGTAGGGGAACTCTTCACCTTTGCCAAATTTAAGATTCCCTACGTCTGCGTGATATTCAATGATCGCAACTGGGGCATGATCAAAGCATTCTCCATGCATGACGTGCCGGAGGAAGACCATGAAGTCGGCTCCTATATAGCCCTTGAGAACCAGCAGAGCCTGGAGGGCTTCTTCCATTACGAAGAGATCGCGAAAGTCTTCGACGGCTTTGGCGTCTGTGTCCATCATCCTGACGAAATCTATCCCGCCATCGTCAAAGCGGCGGAAGCCGCCAAAAAGGGCGTCCCCGCCATTGTGAA
>WRNN01000323.1 GCA_009776595.1 Clostridiales bacterium | reverse complement strand
GGAACCGGCCAGCACCTTTATCAGCGTCTTCAGCATATCCTGATATCCCGCCTTGGGCAGACGCCGCAGCAACAGGATATACATGCCCGCGGCATAGAACAGGCTGGCCAGACTGTTTGCCAGCGCAAGGCCGCCATGCTGCGCAACCGGCGTCAGCAGGATACTGCAGCCAATATTAACCGCAATGGAGGATATACCGAAGATGAGCGGCGTCCGGGTATCCCCGAGCGCATAGTACGCCCTGGTCAATACTTGCGTCGCCGCCATAGCGCCCATGCCAGGCCCGAACCAGAAAAGCGCTTCCGCCGTCATGACCGTATCTTCCGCGGTAAAGGCGGCCCGCTCGAAGAGCAGCTTCACAATGGGCGGCCCCAGTGCCATCAGCCCTGCCGCCGCCGGCAAGGTAATAATCAGCACCAGCTTCAGGCCACGATTCGTCGTTTCCCACATGGCGCTTTTGTCTTCTTCCAAGGCCTGGGCAGACAAAAGGGGGAAAATACCGGAGGACACGGCGGCAACAAAGATGCCCAGCGGCAGGTTCATCAACTTTCCCGCATAGTTGAGGGCTGAAATGCTTCCTTCGGATAGACCGGAGGCAAAGAAGCGGTTGATGGCGAGATAAATCTGGTAGGTCGCCGTCCCGACAAATACCGCGCCCAGATTCGCAAAGACGCCTTTCACCAGGGGATTGCGGTAATCGAAGGACAGACTGTAGCGAAATCCGGTTCTGTATAATGCCGGTATCTGCACCAAAAGCATAGCGACAAAGCTGAAAAGCGACGCAAGGGGCAAAGCGTAGGCATTGCTTGCGCCAAAAAGCAACACGCCCAGTATAATCACAAGGCTTGCCAGGGCAGGCGCAAAAGCAGCGGCAGCAAATCGGCGGCAGGCGTTGAGTATGCCGGTGATCAGCATGGCAACGCTCATGAAGATCACCGAAGGAAACATCATCGCCGTCATGACCGCCGCGATATCCGCTGTTTCCTGATGAAAGCCCGGCGCCGTCAGATTCACCAGCAGACGGGAGCCCAGAACGCCAAGCACGGTGATAACCGCCATGATCAGAAACGTCAGGTTGATGATGATGCTGGCGGCCTGCCAGCCCTCGTCCTCCCTGCCCCCGTCGAGGCAGCGCACCATCACCGGCACAATGGAAGACACCAGCGCTACTCCCAGCACCATTTGCAAAGAATAGGGAATGGTATACGCAACCTGATACGCGTCGGTATAGCTTCCTGCGCCAAACCTGGCGGCGACCGCCGTTTCACGGAAGAATCCAAGCAGCCTTGCCAGGGTATTCATCAGCATCAATACCAGGGCGGCGCTTGAAAAAGTGTTTCCCGCGCTCATATCCGTTCCAGCATTTCCACGGCGCGGCGCGCCGTATCCCAAGCCAGTTCATGCAGCTCCCGGCGCCGTTCTTCCTGTTTATGCAAAGCATCGAGGGGCATGGTTTCCATTTCTTCCAGCAGAAACGCCGCCGTCTCCCAATCAAAGGCGTCAAAGGGCAGGCAGTAGCGATCCAGGTCAACCTGCTCCATAAAGGCTTCCACTTTCGGGTCATAGGAAAGCGCAAGCATGGGCACGCCCATCGCCATGGCAAAAATCAAGCCATGGAGGCGCATCGAGAAAACCTTGTCCGCATAGGAAGTCAAGGCCATATACTGGCGGGCTGTCAGGTTTTTGCCCAGACAATACAGCCTCTCCCTCATTAAATTTCCGACCTTGTCAATGGCTTCCATATCCGCCGGAAACTGTGCCGGCGCCAGGAGAACGTCCCAATCGCCGCGGGCTTGCATATCCAGGAGTTCCGCAATCGGGGCAAAGTGCCGGTTGTCTTCCCAGCAGCGCAGCGTCACCAGCAGCAAGGGCTTACGCTTTCTGCCCGTACTGTCGAGGATGTTCATCTCCTGCAGGTATTCCCGGACCTCTTCCCTGTCCACATCTTCATAGCTGAGCGCCATCACCGGGTCGCAGGCTTCCTGAATCTCTTTCTCCACGCCCAGCGTTTTCAACAGCTTTGCGGATTGCGCGTCCCTTACGGTGAGTACGTCGCAATGGTTCAATACTTTCGCTGTCTTTCTGCGGATTTTCGCATTCGCCAGCGGTCCCACACCCTGGCAATAGACCATTGTTTTTTTAGCCAGGAGAGTGGCCAGCCAGATTACCGACAGATAATAATCGGCGCTTTTGACGCTGGTGACGTCTTGAATCAGGGAACCGCCGCCGCTGATAAACAAGGTCGTCCTCAATAAGGCTTTGCTCACCGCGGCCGGGCTCCACCGGTCAATCGCTTCCACGCCGTACAGTTCCCGGGTCCTCTCCGGCTCGCCGGAAAGCACGATGATCCTGGCGTCCGGCCTGAGGGTTTTCAGGCAATGGATCATCGCCAGCAATATCGCTTCGTCCCCGTTATTGTCAAAGCCGAAATAGCCGCTGATCACGATTTTGGGCCTTTTTCTACGGGAGGGCACAGTCTTCACCCCTCTTTTCGTATCGCATTCCTTTCCTGCGTATCAGACGCAGGATCCATAGCAGAATCCATACGGCGATAACGCCCAATATCATGCCAATCCATATGCCGTGCAGGCTTCGGATCAGCGAGATCCTGAGCGGCGTATGAATATGGGCGTAAGTGTTGATCAGAGATATCTGCCCGATAAGGCCAACGATAAGCACCGGAAGCATGGAAAAGCGGTTACCGAAGTATAGCAGGACCAGCATCGCGGGATGGCCGGCCAGGAACTCTTTTGTCCTTGGCCTGACCGACAGGATACGATCCAGATATTGCCGGATCTGCATCTCCAGCTCGCTTACCGCACCCAGGCTATCATTGCCCGTCCGAAGAATATAGATCGCCAGCCCTGCCAGCATCAGCAAAAACGCCGCCAACT
>WRNN01000322.1 GCA_009776595.1 Clostridiales bacterium | reverse complement strand
TACATCATGCCCATCATAACGACCATGCTGAGAGACATCAGGATTTGCGTCAGATAATTGATAAACGCCATAATTTTTCCGGTTTCCAGCCTGCCGTAGACAGCCATGGTCCCGCCTGCCCAGAGGACGGCAACAATGCTGATATTCATCACAAGGTTGATCAGGGGAAACAGCATGACCATATTATTCATGGCCTTGATGCTCCACTTCATCATATCCCTGTTTGCCACGCCAAAGCGTTCGATTTCCTTGTCCTCGCTCACATAGGATTTGATCACTTTCACGCCCAAAAGGTTTTCCCGAACGACCTCATTGATTCTGTCCATTTTAGTCTGCATGGTCATAAAAAGAGGCATGCCTCTGCTGACTAAAAGGAAGGTAGCCACCAGCAGAATCGGGACAGCGACCAACAATACTAAGCTAAGCGACGGACTGAGGCGGTAAGCCATNATGATGCCGCCGATACTCATGAACGGCGCCCTGATCAGCATGCGCAAAGCCATCATCACGATTTGCTGAATCTGGACGATGTCATTGGTGATCCTGGTGATCAGGGAGGAGGTCGTGAAAGTGTCCAGATCTTCGAAAGAAAAAGTCTGGATATGGTTGAAAAATGACCTCCTTAGCCTGCCGGCAAATTTTACAGAAGCTACGGAGGAAGCCGCAACGCAGCCAAATCCCGCGATTGAGCCGACTGCGGCGAACAGCGCCATCCTGATCCCTGTGGACATAATGAAGGGGACGTCGCCGCCCGCTACGCCAACATCGATAATATCGGCCATCATGGATGGCTGCATTAAATCCGTGAAGATTTCAAACAGCAGGAAAAAGGGCGCGGCGAACGCCCATAACCAGGAACCGGCCATATATTTCCGTATGAGTTTAATCAAAATGATACACTGCCTTTCTGTGTGAAGCGCCTCCATGGCGAGTTTCAAACGGTCGCTTTGATTATACTGCAAGTATCTTGAAATTCCATTGGAAAATGGAGAAGAAATCGAAGAATTCATTTGATTTTCACATGCAATCCATGGTCGCGAAAAAAAGCTGATGCTCCGCACAAGGCAGAAGGCATCAGCTTTTGAATGTAATCTTCGTTCAATCAGCCTAAGGGCTCAACGTCCTTCCGATGTAAAGCCCGCTACCTGCTGGCCGGCACTAAACATCCACTGCTTTTGACTTTACAGACTGTCTCCAAAATCCTTACGGAACTGTTTGACCAGCACTTCAGGCCAGTTTCCGACAGGCTTCAGCCGTCCAAAGAAGAAGCGGAGTACCGACGGTTCCTCGATAAACTCCAGCCCGCCGATTAAACGGCGATTCATAAACAGCCATGCGATACGGTCAGCCGTGTATTTCACCTGAGACAGCGTAAACACACGCTTCGGTATCGCAAGCCGTACCAGCTCCATTTCGGCCAGCCGCTCGCTGCCGTCTTCGTTGCGCTGTTCGCTGAGCGTGCCGCGCTCCATCCCTCTCACGCCGCTGGCGATGAATACCGCGGNGTTCAGCGAACCGGCCATGTATTGGTTCTGCGGGATATGTTCGCAGAAGCGCCTTGCGTCCACATGGCAGCCCAGCCCGCCGGGCGGCGTCACGACGGGAACCCCTTTGGCAATTAGCTCATTGCATAAAGCCTCCACGAAAATGGGCGTCTGGCTGATGATATCGATATCCATTGTTTCGCGAATGCCGACAGCCATGGCCTCCATTTCCCGTACAGACATCCCNCCNTAGGTGATGAAGCCCTCAAACAGAGGGACCAGTTCCCGCATTTTGGCATGAAGGCTATCATCNGACNNCAGGATCCCGCCGCCGCGGGCAGCGCCCAGCTTACGGGCGGAGAANTAGAAGACGTCCGANAGCGACCCGATCTCACGGGCGATGTCGATCAATTCCACATTTTTAAACTCCGGATCCCTCGTCTTGATAAAGTACAGGTTATCTGCTAAAAGGCTTGCGTCAAAGACAAAGACGATCCCTTCCCGGCGGCATATCGCCGAGACTTCCCGAATNTTCTTCATCGATACCGGCTGCCCGCCTACCAGATTCGTCCCCGCTTCGATACGGACAAAGCTGATCTTGTCCTTCCCNATGCGTTGAATNGCCTCTTTGAGCTTATCGATATCGATGTCGCCTTTGAAGGGCAGCGCACTCTCTATCCTGAGCCCTTCGTCACTAATGATTTCCTCCACGCTGCCGCCTGACAGGGTGACCAGCGCCTTGGTCGTGGTAAAGTGATAATTCATCAGCGCGACGGACCCGGGCGTTACCAGGGTCCTTGCGATAATGTGTTCGCAGGCGCGGCCCTGATGCGCCGGCAGAAAATACTTCATGCCAAAGGTTTCCTGCAGCACTTTCTCAAGCCTGTAAAAGGTCTCTGACCCCGCATAGCTGTCGTCTGCCTGCATCATGGCGGCATATTGGTTTTCACTCATTGCGTTGACGCCGCTGTCCGAGAGCATATCCAAAAATACGTCCCGGTTTTTGAGAAGGAAGGTATTAAACCCGGCCTCCTCCATACATTTTGCGCGTTCTTCTACGGGCAACAGGTTGATTCTTTGCACCATACGTACTTTGTGCATTTCGAGCGGGATGTTTTCACCGGACAGGAATGATACTTTTGACATAGCGATTCTCCTTTTTATTTGTATTCTTGCTCAAATAAAAATCCCTGAGCAGTTGGGACTTGCTCAGGGACGAGAAAATCGTATTCCCGCGGTACCACCCTGATTGCGGCGTGAAACGCCGCCTCTTATCGGGATCAAACAATCCCTGCCCCCATAACGGTGGGCTTCCGTACATCCCTACTGATGTTCAGGATATCCGCTCAAGAGTGTATTTCCATATCCGTCAGCAACTGCTTTCACCAACCGCAGTATCTCTGGGCGCCGGCAT
>WRNN01000321.1 GCA_009776595.1 Clostridiales bacterium | reverse complement strand
TGGAGAATGGTCTGCATTACTCGCTTCATGCCTTATTTTGGGAAGTAATCTCGATTCTCGCAAAGCAGTTGCAATGTCAAATCATAGCCACCACCCATAGCTACGAATGCATCCAGGGAGCTGTAGATGGGATCAAGGCTGCAAAATTGGAAGATGACTTTACGTATGTGCGGCTTGACAAAAACAGTATGGGTGTTATCCCAAAGACATTTTCAAGCGATATGCTGGAGCGGGCCTTGGATACAGATTGGGAGGTCAGATAAGGTGGGGAAAGAACAGGAAAAAGAAAGAATCATCAAACCCAATCTTATTCTGTGTGAAGGGAAAGATCCGAAGTTTTTTATCGATCACTATCTATCCTATCTTCTCAGGACCGATAAAGAATTCGATGGATTTCAGGCAATATCTTTCGGCGGAAACCAGGAACTTCCGAGATTCTTGTTGGAGTTCTCTACCTATCCTGATTTTGACCAGGTTGTATCTATCATAGTTTTACGTGATGCAGAGGACAATTTTGAAGTTGCTGTGCAAGCGGTGCAAAATGCCTTGAACAAAGCAGGGTTTCCCGTCCCAAAAGAGGCAAATGCAGTCGCAAATGGGATAGTAAATAGCAAGAATATGAAAGCGGCATTCTCCCTGTTTCCGTCCCTATCGTGCAAAAAAGCAGATGGCACAGTGGAAGACCTTTATTGGAATAATCTCAAAGAAGAAGGCATAGATTGGGTGAAAAATGAGATTCTTACGTTTTTGGATACAGTATGCGCACAAGGGCGATCCATGCCGCGGATGCATAAAACGAAGCTCCACTCATACTTTTCTGTGACGGATAAATATCTTACCATGAAAATCGGGGAAGCAACGAAAGCGGGAGCGTTTGACTTTGAGTGTACAGAGATGCTGTCATTAAAGGAATTACTATTGTCGATTATAGAAAACTGAGGATAAAGATTTTGTACTGAGTAAAAAGGCGGTGATTATTTGAAGACAGCCGGTTTGAGACAGGTGAAGACAAGGAATGAAACACGATTATATCATGATGGGGGATTGAAACAACGATGAACAAAGTGCTGATGACTTGGATTGACGAAATGGCGGCGCTTACCCAACCGGATCAGATCCTATGGATCGACGGAAGCAGAGAGCAAATAGAAGAAATCACGCGCCAGGCTGTGGAGGAAACGCATGAACTGCAGCGATTGAATCCCGATAAACTGCCGAACTGCTATTTGCATCGATCCGCGCTGAACGACGTGGCAAGGGTCGAGGAAAAAACCTATATCTGCACGAAGAGGAAGGAAGACGCCGGTCCCACGAACAACTGGATGGATCCGGCTGCCTGCTACGAAATGCTGGGAAAACTCTTTCGGGGATCCATGCGGGGCAGGACGATGTATGTGATTCCCTACTCCATGGGCATCGTCGGCTCGCCTTTTGCTAAAATCGGCTTCGAACTGACCGATTCCCTCTATGTCGTTTTGAATATGGACATCATGACCAGGATCGGGCAACCGGTTCTCGACGCCTTGGGAGATAGCGCAGATTTTGTGCGGGGGCTGCATTCCAAAGCGGATCTCAGCGAAGAGGGCCGCTATATCTGCCATTTCCCGGACGACAATACCATCTGGTCCATCAACTCCGGCTATGGCGGCAATGTGCTTCTCGGCAAGAAATGCTTTGCCCTGCGCATCGCTTCCCATCTGGGACGGAAAGAAGGCTGGATGGCGGAGCATATGCTGATCCTGGGCGTCGAAGACCCGAAAGGCGATGTCAGGTATATTGCGGCGGCCTTCCCCTCCGCCTGCGGAAAAACCAATCTGGCCATGCTGATCCCGCCGGAACTGTATCGCGAAAAAGGCTATAAAGTGTGGTGCGTCGGCGACGATATCGCCTGGCTTAGAGTGGGTCCTGACGGCAGATTATGGGCGATTAATCCGGAAGCGGGTTTCTTTGGCGTAGCGCCCGGTACAAACGAGAAATCCAATCCCAACGCGCTGGGCACAGTTCAGCGGGATACGATCTTTACGAATGTGGCGCTAAANCTGGACGATAATACAGTATGGTGGGAAGGGCTGGATAACGAGCCGCCTAAGAACGCCTTNAACTGGAAAGGCGAGAAGTGGGACTCTGCTTCCGGCGAACCCGGCGCCCATCCCAATTCCCGCTTTACCGCCAGAGCGATCCATTGCCCCTGTATATCCAAGGAATTCGAGAACCCGATGGGCGTACCGATTTCCGCAATTATATTTGGCGGCCGCCGTGCAAAGACGGCGCCCTTGGTCTACCAGTCAAGGAACTGGCAGAACGGCGTCTTTGTGGGCTCGATCATGGCCTCGGAAACGACGGCGGCGGCAGCAGGCGCCGTAGGCGTGGTGCGCCGCGACCCGATGGCCATGCTGCCTTTCTGCGGGTACAATATGGGCGACTATTTCTCCCACTGGCTAGAAATGGAAGCAAGAATCACGAATCCGCCGAAAATCTTCAACGTCAACTGGTTCCGGCTGGATGAGGAGAGGCGGTTCATCTGGCCTGGCTTCGGCGACAACCTGCGCGTATTGCTGTGGATACTCGATCGCTGTGAAGGCAAGGCGGATGCGGTGGAAACCCCGATCGGCTTCCTGCCCCGCCCGGAAGACATTAACATTGAAGGGCTGCCCGGTGTAAACCTGGATACCATGCGGGAACTGCTCAAAGTCGACCCCCTGCTCTGGCGTGAAGAAGTCAGTAGCGTCCGCAAGTTTTATGAGCAATTCGAAGGCAGGATCCCGCCTGCGCTGGTTCGGGAATTGGATACGCTGGAATCCGCGTTCAACCGGTAAGAAGGAGAAGCGGCGCCTTCGTTACCGCTCGCAGCCGGTGCAGGAGGCGCCAACGATAACGATCCGCCTTCGCGGGAATCGGAAAA
>WRNN01000320.1 GCA_009776595.1 Clostridiales bacterium | reverse complement strand
TTCCTGGGTAATGAGCTCGGCTTTTTCTATATCTTAATCGGGCTGGGAATCTTGTTCATCACACTTTATATCGCGTTTTCCAAATATGGAAACATCCGCCTGGGCAGTATGGATAAACCGCAATACAACGATTTTCAGTGGTCGACGATGATCTTCACCGGCGTCTTCGCAGCCGACATTATCTTCTATTCGTTTATCGAATGGGCGCTCTACGCCGCAGAACCCCGCGTCGCACAGCTTGGTGGAATCCAGGACTGGGCGTCCACCTACCCCCTGTTTCACTGGGGGCCGATTCCCTGGGGGTTCTATGTCATGCTGGCGGTCGCTTTCTCGTTTATGCTTCATGTCCGGGGACGAAATAAGCAAAAGTTTTCCGAATCCTGCCGCCCGCTCTTTGGAGATAAAGTGGACGGCGCCGTGGGTAAACTCATTGACTTTATCGCCATATTAGCCCTTCTCGCGGGAACCGCGACTACTTTCTCCCTGGCGACGCCCCTCCTGGCGGCTTCTCTCAGCCGGGTTTTCGGGATTCCCATGAGCGCCGGGCTGACCATCGGCGTGCTCGTCTGCATCGCGGTCGTCTATACGATTTCTGTTCTCAGCGGGATACAGGGAATCATTAAGTCCGCAGCGATATGCACGACGATCTTTTTTGCCATGCTGCTGTATTTTCTGTTCGTCGGCGGCGAGACAAGGTATATCATCGAAACCGGCATAACCTCGATCGGAAATCTATTTCAAAACTTCATCGGGCTGTCCACCTGGATGGATCCCCTTCGCGTCTCCGGCGACGGCATTAACGGCTTCGCCCAGAACTGGACCATATTCTACTGGGCATACTGGATGGCCTGGTGTGTGGCGACGCCGTTCTTTATCGGTATGATCAGCGGCGGGCGGACAATCAAGAATGTGATCCTCGGCACCTATGGCTACGGGCTGGCCGGCACCTTTCTCAGCTTCATCATATTCGGAAACTATGGTCTTTCGCAGCAGCTCGCGGGAAAGATCGACGTCATCAGCATGGTGGCGGACGGAACCGACATCAATCTGGGCATTATCCAGATCTTTGAGACGCTGCCGCTGACGGAGGTCCTGCTGATCGCGCTCTTTGTCATGATGGTGACGTTCTACTCGACCACCTTTGATTCTCTGACCCTGGTCATTTCGGCGTATTCCTATATCCACCTGCCCCCGGACGAAGAATCCGCGAAACCGGTCAGGGCGTTCTGGGCCTGTGTTTTCATCATCTTTCCCATCGGCTTGATTTTCGCGGAGAACTCCATCAACAGCCTTCAATCGGTATCCATCATCGCCGCCTTTCCCATCGGCATCGTGTTTTGCCTGATCATTGCAAGTTTCTTTAAGGACGCAAAAGAATACCTGGAGGAAATGACCTCCAGGCACAAAGAGTACAAAACAGAAATCGAGATGGATACGGAAGCTGTTTTAATGATGGAAGGGCCGGGAAAAGTAGTGGATATCGACTAAGATAAGCTGCGTCCTTTACTTCATAATCCGTTTCACGGCAAAGGGGAAATGGGCGAATACAACGCCCGGGTCTTCCAGGTCTGCCACCCAGCGCTTTAACCATTCCAATACGATAAAGCCGTCATAGCCGGCGTCCCGCAAGCTGCCCAGCGCTTCTCTGAGCGGTATGTCGCCATAGCCCAGCATTTTATAAATTACCTTGCCATTTTCCATGAGGGAATCCTTGATGTGGACATAGCATATCCAATCCTGCAAGCGCTTATAGGTTTCCGCCGGGTTTTCGCCGAAAAAGCGGTACGGATGATGGATATCCCAGAGGACGCCGATATTCGGGTCGTCCAGCTTCTCCATGAGGGCGGCAAGCCGCCGGGAATCCGCGAATACACCGTTGGTCTCCACCAAAATCATGACCTCTTTATCTTCGGCAAGGCCGGAGATTTCCCGTAAGTTCTCCAATACGACCGCCTCATCCACGTCCTTGCCGGGCGCAGCTTCCNTATCCGCCAACACCCGTACAAAAGGCGTATCCAGAAGCGGCGCCAGNTTGATGTAGTCCCGCATTTCCGCCTGGGCTTTCTCCTGCAGATTCTTGTCATANATATACGCGGAAGTGCTCAGGCAGGGAATCGAAAGCTCCAGCGATTCCAGTTGCAGCCGTATCTCGTTGCAATTCTCNATGGAAAAGCTGCGGGTGGAAGGAAGGTACTCTTTGTTCGCCAGGCCCCTAAGCTCTATGCCGTCATAGCCCAGGTCTTTNGCTGTGGAAACGACTTCTTTCCATAGCCATTCGGGACAGCCTATGGTAGAAAAACCGTATTTCATCACATTCTCTCCTTTCTCCCTCACGCTGTCTCGATACTGGCGGCGTCATGCAGCTTGAGCATATCCACAGCCANATCACGGAGTTTATATTTCTGGATCTTNCCNCTGGCGGTCATGGGAAATTCATCAATGAACGCCACATGTTTCGGTACTTTATGACGGGCGATCCGCGTCCGTACGAATTCCCTGGCTTCGTCCTCCGTCATGCTTTTGCCGGGCTTCAGGATAATATAGGCCATAACTTCCTCTCCGTAAGCCTCGCTGGGGATGCCGACCACTTGTACGTCCTGAATGTCGGGATGGGTATAGTAGCATTCCTCGATCTCCTTGGGATAGATGTTTTCGCCCCCCCGGATGATCATGTCTTTAATGCGCCCTGTTATTTTATAATANCCGTTTTCATCCACCGTCGCCAGATCGCCGGAGTGAAGCCAACCATCTTCCGTAATNGCGGCAGCCGTAGCTTCCGGCATTTTGTAGTAGCCTTTCATNATATTATACCCTCTGACCATGAATTCGCCGGGAATGCCGGGAGCGCATTCCTCCCCTGTCTCCGGGTCTACGACCTTTGTCTCGACGAAGGGCAAATGGCG
>WRNN01000319.1 GCA_009776595.1 Clostridiales bacterium | reverse complement strand
TATCGACCTACGGTCAAACGATAGATGTTGATGGCGGCGGCGAAATCCACATCCATGACGGAATAAAGCTTTATAATAGAAGCAATTATAGTTATGCTTTAAGGCTGAGCGGCAGAAACGGAAAAGCTGCCAGTGCTACGATCACCGGCGGAATTCTGCAGGGAGGCAATGCCCTGGAAGTCGAAAACGGCGCCAGGATTCATGTTATCAGCGGCGGTGAGTTTCTTGGCCGCCAGCACGCGGTCAGTATGACTTCGGATATATACAACTATTTTGGCAACAAGGGCATGGCGACCAGTATCGGTTCCATCACCGGCGGCAGGTTTATCAAAACCGGTACGACCGACAACAGTACGGCTTTTGTCGTACAGAACGAATCTTATATTGGCGAGATCAGCGGCGGTTACTTTGAATCGGACAGCCGGCCGGTTCTGGGCGTCTATCGCGGCACACGAATCGACGCAATCAGCGGCGGAGAATTTGTGACAAAGGAGAAGAATTCAACTCATCATGGGGGGATTCATGTCGTCTCTGACGTGGGATTACCTTACCCGGTGGAGACCAGTATCGGAACCATCTCCGGACTGACGGTCAGAGGAGGATATGTGGGCTTGTTGGTATCCGGACAGGGAGCCAGAGTTGGCGCCATCACCGGCGGGATTTTTTCCGCGACGACGGCCCTTCTCAATGGTTACGATGGGCTGATCAACGAAGTCTCCGGCGGAAAATTTCTCGGCGAAGGAAATAAGACGCAGTTCGCGGAAGGGACAGGCGTGTACAACGCGGGCACGATTGAAAAGCTCGGCGGGGAATCCCTGTACATATCGGGATACCGCGGGCCCGGTATCGACAATGAACCGAGGGGGAAGATCGTCGAAATCAGCGGCGGAACGATTCTCAATGTGTTTTATAGTTATGGCATTCGAAATCGGGGCGAAATCGACATCCTATCCGGCGGACAGATATTTGCTTACTACGCCGCGGTTTCCAGTGAACCAATCTATGCGGGTGAGCCTGCCCAAATCGGACGCATCACCGGGGGCGTATACTACGGTGAAAATGAACCGGCAATTCTGCTGTCAGGCAAAACGCTTATAGAGCCCGGATTGGACGAGAAGATTGGCTTTGCCCGCTTCTGGGGCAAAGACGGGGCAGTTTTTGGAAAATCAGAAGGGACGCTTGCGATTGAGGACGCCAGCATGGCGGTACTTCCCAAAAACAGCACATTAAATGAATTCTATTACATGAGTACGGAAACGCTGCCTGTAGAAGGGGTCAATGGCGCGGCCTTTAAATACCTGAAACTTCCAGCNGTCTATGTTGAGCTTACCTTTGATACGAACGGCGGNAGCTTTAACNGCGGAGTAACGACNGATGTCCGNACTGTGGAAGCCGGNGACAAACTGGGCAGCGATATGCCGGACGACCCGAAACGGGAGGGCTATGCTTTCCTGGGATGGAATACGGATAAAGAAGGCAAAGGTTATAGCTTTACCGGAGATACGATCATTCATGTGAGCATGACTGTATACGCGCAATGGAGTAAACTGCCTGTCACCAGTAAGGTAAAAGTGATCGACAGCTACGCGGTATATAGCGGCGCAGGGCTTTACGCGGAGGGAAGGACCGTCGCGATCAATGCCGGAAGCCGAAACGGCTATGTCTTCACAGGCTGGACCGTGGAGGAAGGCGGCGTGTTGTTGGCGGAGGATAGCGAAGCGACCACCTCATTTGTCATGCCGGATAAGGATGTAACCGTCACAGCCCATTGGAAAGAGAACAGGCGCCCGCAATACAAAGTCACGGTAAAAAACAGCTACGCGGTTGACGATGGCATGAGTACTTTTGCGGAAGGCCCTTCCATNACCGGAGAGGGCGTATATGACGAAGGCGTTACAGTTACCATCCGAGCAGGNAGTCAGAGCGGCTACACNTTCGCCGGTTGGATCATCGACGAGGGCGGAGCGGTCCTGGATGATGCAGGCAAGAGCAGCACAATAGCAAACTTTACTATGCCTGCCATGGATGTAACCGTAACGGCAACCTGGAACAAAAACAACGGCGGAACGACAGATCCGGAAATAACAGATCCGGGAACAACAGGCCCGGGGACAACTGATCCGGGAACAACGGACCCGGGAACAACNNACCCGGAGACAACTGATCCGGAGACAACTGATCCGGAAACGCCTGATCCGGAACCGGAGACGACTGAGCCGAAACCCGGACCGGATCCGGAGCCGATAGAACCTCCCGCGCCGCCGGATCCCGGCAATCCGGAGAACACAATTGTACCTTCTGAAGACGATACCATCTATGTCGAGCTGAACGGAAACGGCACGCCAACAGGCGAATGGCGCTGGGATGATGATACGGAAACGTGGATATTCATTGCCTATCCGCCGCCTGCGGGAAGCTTGCCGAAGACCGGTTACCCGGGAATGACAACGGAGCTGTACGTACTCTACGCATCCGTATTGATTACAATGGCTATCACTGCCCGGGGAAGAAGGAAAAGACAAAGAAGAATGCATTAAGAAGATAGAAAGGATGATAAGAACACATAGAATAATCGCATAGTAAAAACGCCCGCCGGGGAGAAATCCTCAGGCGGGCGTTTTTCAGTTAAGCTTTTACGCTCTTGGTCTTAGGGATTCAAAAGTATCTTACTTGACCAATTTGAACTCTTTAATGTTCGAACCATTGCCGGCAATATCGTACACGAGGGTATAGCCTTGAAGGTCGCCATCCGTGAACGTGTATCTGCCGCTTTGATTTGCGTTATTACCATTGAGGTTGATAGAGTAGGTGACAACCGCTGTCGTACCGTCGGCAAAGGTTTCAGTGACATTGAATGTCAAAACCCATACTCTGCTGTTCTTCGCGGTTTCCACAATGCTGATAAAATCTTTTGCGC